>JANPHO010000597.1:0-8365 GCA_031424515.1 Saprospiraceae bacterium | reverse complement strand
AGACTTTGGCTCTCACGCTTTCGGGCATACCTGTACCGTTATCCAACACTTTTATTATAATTTGATTATCGAGTTGTAATGTTGTCACAGTCACTTTAGGTTTATAACTGCTATTAATATCTAATTTCACCTTTTGTAAACATGCATAAAACGCATTATTAATCAAATTCAATAAAACGCGCCCAATATCTTGTGGAATGACATTTATTTTAGGCAAATTTTCATCAAAATCCGTAGTGAAATCAGCATTAAAATCCTTGTCTTTTGCTCTTAAACCATGATAAGCCAACCTTAAATATTCGTCCGCCAATTTATTAATATCCGTCAATTCTTTTACACCCGTACTCGCACGAGAGTGTTCAAGCATTCCTTTCACGATGCTGCTTGCTCGCTTGCCGTGATGGTTGATTTTTTCTTGATTTGAAGATAAATCCGCCAATAATTCATTTTCTAATTCTTCATCTCGGTTTTCTTTTATCTTTTGTCTTTCTTCTTTTATCTCCTTTATTAAATCCACACTCAATTCCGAAAAATTATTGACAAAATTCAAAGGGTTTTGAATTTCGTGGGCGATACCTGCGGTGAGTTCGCCGAGGCTGGCGAGTTTTTCAGATTGGATGAGTTGGGTTTGGGTGGATTTGAGATTTTCCAGAGATTTTTCTAATTCTGCTGTTCTTTCTTTAACCAATGTTTCAAGTTCAAGATTCCTTTTTTTCCACTCCTCAATGCCCCAAGTATCTTCTTCCGTTGCAACATTCTCTGGTTTAGAACCATGAGAATGCACTGCCATCCATTTATTATCGAGATACTCATACATACTCGAAAACCGCAACGGTATTTGGATTTCCTCGTCACCCATTTTCATAAATATATTAATGTCATCTGCCAAAATAGCGGATAGACCATGGGGTGATAGTCGACTATATATGTTTTGAATATCATACCGTATATCCATACCATCACTTTGCTCTTTTTGTCTCAATATAAGATTACGTAGGTCTGTGAGAGAAAACATCCTCTCATCTGCGGTTGTGCCAAAACCCATGTAGTTAGCCGATACGATTTCCTCCAAGTCATCCATAGGCAAAAGGCATAAGCCTATCTTTAAGAATTTTTGATGGGTATAATGTAAAAGTTCTGTTCTATTCATGTTGTATTGTAATATATTTAAATAATTATTTGAAAATAATTGAAAACAAAAAGAGGCTCATAGAAAACAGTACTATAAAAGTTGTTCCGACCCCCTCAGTACTTTTCTCTTCCGAAGCGCCCAATATGCTCTTTTGTCACTATGCCCTTACTAATTTAGGCTTTTTAAATATCAAAGTGACAATCGTTCCGTTATTGATTTCGTAGGTTAATTTACCGTCCAATTGTTTTGTCAGAAGGTTAATTAATTGCGTCCCGAAGCCTGTGCCTTTTGCTTTTTCATCGACTGGTTTGCCGATACCATCGTCCGAAATTTTTAATAAATATCCTCCCTCAGTATCGTCGGTCTTATCTTGTTCGGTCAAGCTGATTTTGATTGCCCCATTTTCTTTTTCATTAAAAGCGTATTTCAAGGAGTTGGTCAAAAGTTCGTTGGTGATAAGACCAATTGAAACAGCCGTATCCACATCTAAAACCAATTTTGGCATATCACAGTCCACCTTGATATGTCCATCTGCGTTGAAAGAATCGAGTATGTTCTCACTGAGATTGATAAAATAATCCCGCATTTCAATAGCTGCTAAATTTTCGCCTTGATAGAGTTTCTGATGAATAATACCCATTGAATGCACCCGATTTTGGCTTGCTAACATAGCCGATTGTACTGAGGGGTCATCAATTTGAGCGGACTGTAGGGCTAAAAGGCTGGATACCACTTCGAGATTATTTTTAACCCGATGATGGATTTCTTTTAATAATAATTCATTTTCTGCATTTCTTGCGGCGAGTGATACTTGAGTCGCTTTGAGTTCTGTTACCGTTTTTTCTATTTCATCATTTTTATCTTTTAAAACCAAATTGGCTTTAACTTTCATTTTATTGCTTCGGTACAATACAAAAGCAATAATTGAAAATAGAGCTAACCCAGCTAATAAAAGCAATATCTGATTTCTGTTTTTTACTTTAATTCTTTCGGCTTCCAATTCCTTCAAACTCATCTGCTCTTTGAAGCCTACGTTTTGAAAATTAGTCAATGTTTTAATCTCTTTGCTATTGACGGAATCACTCAACTTTTTAGATAATTGTAAATAATAAAAGGCACTGTCATATCTGTTTTCATCTTTGAAACTTAAAGCAAGTGCTGTGTATGCTTCTTCCATTTCAGGTACATAACTACCCAATGACCTGTATTGGGCAATACCTGCTTTGGAATAATACAAAGCTGAATCAACCTGACCAAATTTTCTATAAGTATCAGCCAATGCAAATTGGGTCAGCGCTATATAAAATGTATTTTGATTTTTTTCGAGTAGTTTTAATGCTGCGAGGTAATTCGTTTTGGCATCTTCAAAATTCCCTTTTCTAAATTGTATATCTCCAATGGCTTTATTGGATGCTCCACCGTAGTTTTTGCCATCCATTTTACTTTCTATACCCAACGTAATTTGTTGAAAATAAAGGGCAGAATCCAATTTACCCATATTTAAATAAGCGTTGGCAATATTATTATTGATGGTCCATCTTAAATTAAAATCATTTGTTTCCGTTTCGATTATATTTTTCGCTTCTTTTAGTTCCGAGAGTTGTTTATCAAAATTTTCAGTGCGGCCATACAACATCGCCAAGCTATTTTTAATATAGCCTAATAATATTATCCTGTTGATTTTCGGATTATCGCTGGTAAAATACTTATTAAAAAAGGGGGTGATAATCACATCTTTTGCAATGTTTTTATCTTCAATCAATTTATTGGCAATAAGTAATTTAGTGAGTGCATTGGCGTAATCTCCGTTACTTAACAATGTATAACCGAGGTCACTCAGAATACTCGCTTGATAAAACTTTTGATTTAATTTTTCTGCAATTGAAAAAGCAATGTCAGCGTAATAAATTGAGCTGTCTCTATTAACTTCCGAGTATTTTAAAGCCAACTGACAAAAATCATTCAAACGCATTGTATCATTTTGTCCGAATAACGCAACGGGATAACTAAACAGGATAAATAAGATGAATAAATGACTTTTAAGACGCTTCATTAATATATTTTTAAAGTGTTATAATAAATGTTGTCCCTTCTCCCTCTTTTGTTTCTACTTCCAAAGTCCCGCCATGCCCTTTGGTCACAATATCATAAGCGAGTGAAAGTCCTAAGCCTGTACCTTGTCCAGTAGGTTTAGTTGTGAAAAAGGGTTGAAAGACTTTGGCTTTGGTGGCTTCTGACATGCCGATGCCGTTGTCTTTTACTTTTATAATTATATGATTATCAAGCTGTTGAGTTGTCACCAATACTGAGGGGGTATAACTTTCGGAAAGTTGAGAACTTTCCGAAAGTTGTTTGCGCTGATTGACGGCATAAAACGCATTATTAATCAAATTCAACAAAACACGCCCTATATCTTGAGGAACCACTTCAATTTTAGGTAGGGTAGGGTCAAATTCCGTTTTAAAATCCGCATTAAAATCCTTGTCCTTCGCTCTTAAACCATGATAAGATAACCGCAAATACTCATCAGCCAATTTATTTATGTCCGTCAATTCTTTTACGCCCGTACTAGTGCGCGAGTGTTCGAGCATCCCTTTCACGATATTGCTGGCGCGTTTGCCATGGTGGTTTATTTTTTCTTGATTAGATGTTAAGTCACTGACCAAATCTTTTACTAATGCTTTGTCAATATCGTCTTTCTCTATTTCTTCATTCAGTTCTTTAGCTAAATCGACGCTGAGTTCTGAGAAGTTATTGACAAAATTCAATGGATTCTGTATTTCGTGGGCGATACCTGCGGTAAGTTCACCGAGAGAGGCGAGTTTCTCGGATTGGATGAGTTGTGTTTGGGTAGCTTTGAGTTATTTTAATGTTGTTTCAAGTTCTAAATTAGCTTTCTGTTTAAAAAGATTATTACGCCAAAGCAATAAAGAAAAAATAAACAATGAACCTAAAATAGCTGATAAAGCTAAAATTATATACTTATTTCTTTCAGCAGCTTCTTTCTTTTGAAGCCGATATTTATTTCTTTCCTCGTTGAATCTAATTTCTTCAAGTTGTTTTAGTTTTTCATTATTGTACAGAGAATCTTTTGAATCAACATAGATTTTTAAATATTTATTGGCTTCTTTGGGATTTGAGCGTTCATATTCTTGAGCCAATATTTTTGAAGATGCTAGAATCACAAGGAGCGAATTCTGTGTTTGACCCATTTTTAAACCTAAAAGAGCATGATAAATAGCCGAATCGGGCTTATTTAAAATATGATATGTATTAGCCAAACTGATATGGTCGGAGGCGATTTGAAAGTTTTTAATCGCTTCTGGATAATTCTTCTCTTTGAAAGCTATACTGCCTAAAAGAATATAACTGTTATTGGCTAAATCAGGCACTACGGCAGCATACTTTTTTACATAGTTATTGAGTGTTTTTGAATAAAACCGTGCAGAATCAAGTTGGTTTCTACTTTCATAAGTTCTTCCAACTTGCATATAGGTTGCCCATTTGTCCAATTCTGGTAAAGTTGAAAATGCAGGATGATGCAAGGCCTTGAGTGCATATTGCATTGCAAGCGCAGTATCTCCTTTAGTAGAAAAATTTATATACATGAGATTGTACATATAAATCAAACCTTTGAGGTTATATTTCTCACATAAAGGAATGGCTTCATTAATTTTAATGGTCGCTTTTGCCCATTCGCCACTGACAGCAAAATAAAAGGCGGATTGCCCTAAACAAGAAATTTGACCCAAAGGGTAATGAATTTTTTCGGCAATAGCTGCCCCTTCGTCGGCATATTTGACCGTTAAAGTAGGATTGACCAATAGATGCATAGAAGCCAAACTTGCTAAATTATTCACTTTAGCCGTATCATCTGGTAGGCTTGATAAACGTGCGGTGATACTATCCACAAATTTTTGGTCAAAAGGAGATGGTTGGGCAAATCCAGTGTTTCCAAAAAATACAAAAAAATATAGTATAATTAACCTCTTCATGATACATTGGTTTTAAAAGGTAAAGTAATAATAAACTCCGAGCCACTCCCCTCAGTACTTTCGACTTGCAAGGTTCCCCCATGCCCCTTCACCACAATATCATAGGCGAGTGAAAGCCCTAAACCCGTCCCTTGCCCCGTCGGTTTTGTGGTAAAAAAGGGTTGGAAGACTTTTGCTTTGGTGGCTTCACTCATACCGATGCCGTTGTCTTTTACTTTTATAATTATTTGATTGTCAATGTGCTGTGTGCTTATGAATACAGAGGGGGTATAACTTTCCGAAAGTTGTTTGCGCTGATTGACGGCATAAAAAGCATTATTAATCAAATTTAATAAAACACGCCCCATATCTTGGGGAATCACTTCTATTTTAGGCAAGTTTTCATCAAAATTCGTTTTAAAATCCGCATTAAAAGAACTGTCTTTTGCTCTCAAACCATGATACGACAACCGCAAATACTCATCAGCCAATTTATTTATGTCCGTCAATTCTTTTACGCCTGTACTCGTGCGCGAGTGTTCGAGCATCCCTTTCACGATATTGCTGGCGCGTTTGCCGTGATGATTGATTTTCTCTTGGTTGGAGCTTAAATCAGCCATTAATTCACTCACATAATCCTTATCAAGGACTTCATTCTTCATTTCTTCATTAATTTCCTTAACCAAGTCCACACTCAATTCCGAGAAGTTATTGACGAAATTCAAAGGGTTTTGTATTTCATGGGCGATGCCTGCGGTGAGTTCGCCGAGTGACGCTAATTTTTCAGATTGGATGAGTTGGGCTTGGGTGGATTTGAGTTGTGTTAAAGTATTTTGGATTTCTTTGTTTTTTTCTTGAAGTAAATTCTTGGCTTTTTTTTCCTTTTGACTATTTCGGTATAAAAAGAGAGCAATCAAAAGTAGCGTTCCAAGCCCTCCAATAAGAGCATATTGTTTCAACTTGTTTTGGTAAATTTCTTTTTGATTCTCAATCTCTTTCTGATTTTCTTCCTCTTGGGTAATCATATGTATGTTTCCTAAATCAAATAAACTTTCTCTTGTTGCTGCTGCTATTTTGTAAAAAGCGACAGCTTGTTTTGAATCGATTGGTTCATACAACTCAGCCAATTGAGAACTGGCTATTAGAATATGCTGTTTAAAAGATATTTTTTCTGCCTCTTTGAGTGCCAACTTAGCATAAAAAATACTGGAATCTATGAGGTTTTGTTTTTTGTAAATGGATGAAATATCATTCAGTTCGAATGCTAATACTCTAAGATTATTATTTTCCCGAGCCACTTGAATACCTTGATGCAAATATTGCAAAGCAAGCTTATCATTTCCTAATTTATGTTGAAGCCTACCCATTCCTCTATACCAGTATACATGGATAAGGCCCTTGGCTCCATTCATTTCTTTGTAAGCTTTTTGGAGATAATACAATGAAGAATCTAATTGATTCAAATTTTCAAACGCACTACCTATATTCATGTCAATGAAAGCTATTTCCTCTTTGGCTTGATATAATTCATAAATTTGTTTGGATTTTTTATAATAATTGAGTGTTTTTGGATAATTCTTTAAGACAGCATACATACTTCCTAAGTAAGTATACAGATCGGCTTCTTCATATAAAAGCTTGTTTTCTTCTGCAATTTGAATTGCTCTAAATTGCATTTTTAATGCCTTTGGAAGACTTCCAATATCTTGATAAACACGACCTACTAATCCAATAGCCTGTACTAATCCCTTTGGAAAATTGATAGATTGAGCCATATTGAGGGCTTTTTCTCCATAAAATAAAGCCGAATCAGGTTTTGATGTGCGATAAACATTACACAATACCACCATAATTAAGATACGGCTTGTATCCTCTTTACAAGTATATAATTGATGTTTTAAACTATCTAAATATCTAATCGAGGCTGTGCTTTGGGCAATACCAATCCTGTAAGTGAGAATAAGAAGAATAGTAAAAATCAATGCCTTCATACTCAAATGGTTTTAAAAGGTAAAGAAATAATAAACTCCGAGCCGACCCCCTTCCCGAGTGAGTCGGGATTTCCTTCGTCAACAGAAACCACTTCCAAAGTGCCACCATGCCCTTTCGTCACAATATCGTAGGCGAGAGAAAGTCCTAAACCCGTACCTTGCCCTGTCGGTTTTGTTGTAAAAAACGGTTGAAAGACTTTTGCTTTTGTTGCTTCGGACATGCCGATGCCATTGTCTTTTACTTTTATAATTATTTGATTATCAATCTGTTGAGTCGTCACAGATACTGAGGGGGTATAACTTTCCAAAAGTTTTAAACTTTCGGGAAGTTGAGAGCGTTGGTTAACGGCATAAAACGCATTATTAATCAAATTCAATAAAACCCGTCCAATATCTTGCGGAATCACTTCAATTTTAGGTAGGGTAGGGTCAAATTCTGTTTTAAAATCAGCGTTAAAATCTTTGTCTTTCGCTCGTAAGCCATGATAAGACAATCTTAAATATTCCTCCGCCAATTTATTAATATCGGTTAATTCTTTCACGCCTGTACTCGCACGCGAGTGTTCGAGCATACCTTTTACAATGCTGCTTGCTCGCTTGCCATGATGATTAATTTTCTCTTGATTTTGACTTAAATCATCGAATAATTCATCAATATAAGCTTCGTCTTTTTCGGGTTTTTTAAACTCATCTTTTAAATCTTTCACCAAATCCACGCTCAATTCTGAGAAGTTATTGACAAAATTCAAAGGGTTTTGTATTTCATGGGCGATACCAGCGGTGAGTTCGCCGAGGGAGGCGAGTTTTTCGGATTGGATGAGTTGGGTTTGGGTGGATTTGAGTTCTTTCAAAGTGCTCTCTACTTTTTCTTTTTGTTGTTGAAGCAAGTTTTTTGCATTCTTCTCTTTCTGATTGTTGCGATAGAGAAAAAAAGCAACAAGAAGCAACATGCCCAAACCGAGTATTAGAGCATACTGTTTTAATTGGTTTTCTTTTGCAATTCTTTGGGTTTCAATGTTGCGTTGGCGTTGTTGTTCTTCTGAAATTGTTTTTTGCAACTCCTGCACTTTTTTACTGCCATAAAGTTCATCATTGATTTCTTTTGATAGTTTAAGATAATAATGAGCTTCTTTAAGATTTTTAGATTCCAACTGTTCTGCCAAAAGTGTACTCGCATCTAACATCAAATACTTATAATTTGTTAACTTCCCTTCTGCAAGTGCTTTCTTGGCATAATATATACACGAATCCGGTTGATTCAATTCTTT
>JANPHO010000596.1:0-11120 GCA_031424515.1 Saprospiraceae bacterium | reverse complement strand
TTAAAAATGGCATTAATACCATTGCATTCCCGAATATTAGCACCGGTATTTATCATTTCCCAAAAGATTTAGCTTGTTCCATTGCTCTTAAAACGGTCAATGATTTTTTAAACAAAAACGATACTTTAAAGAAAGTTATATTTGTCTGTTTTGATGATGAAAATTATGATTGTTATAAAAATGCCTTATCTTGAATCTATAAAAAGAGTCTAAAATCAGATTTTTAACTTATCAAAAGAATAAGTCAGTTAAACAATCCGTTTAAGTAAAACTCTTAAATAAAAGTGTTGCCAATAAAGATGTTTTAAGAATTATATAAAATGATATGATAAAAACCATAGTTTTTGGCAGTACCTAATATATTTTATTATATTTGCAGTCATTACATTACGGTTTGAGTAACATTCAGTAGAATAAACCGTTTTGGCACTTGTATTGATTGTTTTTAGATGAACTCAATAATTTCTATAAATTGAAAATTTTATGGATAACTGATTTCAAATAAAAAATATACAATCAAAAAAAACAGCAGAAATTAAGTGATAGCAATTTCCGAAATAGTAAATGGCATTGAGCAAAAAACACAGCTTTTAGTTGCTAAATTAGCTGTTTTAGAAAAAGAGAATGCCGAATTGATTGAAAAAAATCAGTCGCTATTAGAGCAAAATCGAGGCTTACAAGCTGACTTATTGTTACGAAATAGTGAAATTTCCCAACTGGGAAAGCAAGTAGAATCGCAAGAGGTTGAAGGGGTTGAGGTGTATGAGCGGAAACATTATTTGAGAAAAGAAATTGACCAATACATTCAGGATATTGATAAATGTATTGAGTGGTTGCAAAATGCTTGATAATGGACGGAACAACTAATATAACCGTGTTGATTGCAGGAAGACCTTATCCTTTAAAAATAAAGGAGGGTGATGAGCCTGTAATTCGTCGTATTGTCAAGGAGGTGAATGATAAAATTGCCCTTTTTCAGAATACTTATCCTCGAAAAGACCGTCAGGATTGGATTTCTATGGTACTACTCACCTACGCAGTAGATGTAAACAAAGCGCAAGCATCTACCCAAACACTGGATCCGCAACTATCCGAAAAGCTCTCTCAAATTGATGATTTGCTCTCAAAATCATTGTGATTTCCTATTCTTGCTTTTTATTTAAGGATTTTTGTAATTGTACATGTTTTTCTTGTCAGGAAACCAAGTATAGTTACTTATCTATATTTTAAACAACATTTTTGAAACTATAATTTATAACATACTCATTTATAATACATAAAAATTATCCGTTAATGCAATGAATACAATATTAGGATTAGTATTAGGGCTTGTAAGTGGTGGCGGTATTGGATTTTTTCTGATCAAACAGTTCACTGCGAAAAATGCTCAAGCTACAATAGATGAAGCAAATAAGACAGCCGATTTAACATTACAAGAAGCCAAATTATCTGCTAAACGTGTTACAGGAGAAGCTGAAAGTAAAGCTGAAAATTTAGTTCAGAAAGCTGAATTAAAGAATGAGCAAATTAAAAATCAGAAAATTCAAGAGGCGCGTGAAAAATTCAATCAATTCAAATCAGAATTTGAGACTCAGAAAGCCAAGCAATTGGTTGAGATGAAAGATCGTGAAGTTGAAGTGTTATCTAAGGAAGCAGAATTAAAAACCCAGTTACAGACTTATCAAAAAGATGTAAACGAGTTCAAGAAACAACTGATAGATTTAGAGCAACGCGAGATTGAATTGGATAGCATCAGAGAGAATCTGAACAAGCAATTAGCAATAGTATCCAAGCGTAAAGAAGAACTGGATGCCGCTAATGAATTGAGAATCAAAGAATTAGAGCGAGTGGGTCAACTTTCAGAGCAAGAAGCCAGAGACCAGCTTTTGGAAGCGGTAAGAGGAAAAGCTGAAAATGAATCCATGATTATCATGCGAGATGCCATTGCTCAAGCCAATTTGAATGCCAATAAAGAGGCTAAAAAGATTGTTATTCAATCGATACAGAGAATGAGCGCCGAGTTTGCAATTGAGAATACAGTATCGGTATTTAATATTGACAGCGACGAATTAAAAGGTCAAATCATTGGTCGTGAAGGCCGTAATATCAGGGCTTTAGAAGCGGCTACTGGAGCTGAAATCATAGTAGATGATACACCAGAAGCCATCGTTATTTCTTCTTTCGACCCTGTTCGTCGTGAAATAGCTCGTTTAGCATTGAAAAAATTGGTGACTGACGGACGTATTCACCCTGCTCGTATCGAGGAAGTTGTGGCTAAAACTAAGAAGCAATTAGAAGAGCAAATAGTTGAAATCGGTGAACGTACCGTCATTGACTTGGATATTCACGGTTTGGCGCCAGAGTTAGTCCGTATGGTGGGCCGCATGCGTTACCGCTCATCTTATGGTCAAAATCTTTTGAAGCACTCCATCGAAACGGCTAACTTATGTGGCTTGATGGCGGCTGAATTAGGCATGTCTCAAAAGCAAATCAAACTGGCTAAACGCGCCGGCTTGCTTCATGATATAGGCAAAGTGCCTGATGAAGAGACTGAATTATCCCATGCTCTTTTAGGTATGAAATTGACCGAAAAGTACAGCGAACACCCTGCTGTTGTCAATGCAGTTGGCGCTCACCACGATGAAGTAGAAATGAATTCAATCATTTCACCCATCGTACAGGCTTGTGATGCTATTTCCGGTGCCCGTCCAGGTGCGCGTCGCGAGATTTTAGAAAGTTACTTGAAACGTATCAACGAGTTGGAAGACATCGCTCTTTCTTACGATGGTGTTCAAAAGGCTTATGCTATGCAAGCAGGTCGTGAATTGCGTGTAATTGTAGAAAGTGAAAAAGTAACGGATCAATTTGCAGATGATTTGTCGTTCATGATTTCTCAAAAAATTCAAGATACAATGCAATATCCAGGACAAATTAAAGTGACTGTCATTCGTGAAAAACGAGCAGTATCATTCGCAAGATAAAAGTAAAAATGATTCATATTAAAACGCCTATTCTGTACATCAGAATGGGCGTTTTCGGTTTTATACTGAGGGGGTATTGGCTATAAATTTATACTGCTTCTACGTCAACGGGTGCAGATACACTGCTTCCACTTCCTGAACAAGTTGAAGGATTGTTTACAATTGAAGTGCATCCACTACCATTCTTATTAGAATAAGAATCTCTTCCATATTTATTCCTTCTTATATTTCTTCCTCTATCACATCCTCCAAGTACCATAAGCATTTCAGTAGCTACTAATTGATTGATATTACTTTCTTTTAAATCTGACAAGTTAATTTTTGAAATAGACATAAGTTTGTAAATTTTGATTTTGTTAAAAATATGTAATGATTATTTATCGTCTTTTCATTTTAAAGCGACAATTATCAATTGGCACATACTATGCCACAAAAAGGAAAAAAATTGAGATAAATAAAATTTACCTCTAAAATGGTATGTATGTGACATTACTTTATTCAAATATGAGACCTTCTTTTAGTTAACAAGCAAGAGATATTCAAATATAAAGCATTTCATAAAATACCTTATAAATAGTATTTTTATTAAAAAAAGCCTAAAATTGTAGTAAGTGAATCATATTTGATTGATTTACCCGGATTTTTTGTTATAATTCATCAAAATTTATGTCTACAAAAAAATTTATTTGAAATACAAATAAGGGCATCTTTAATCTCAAGTTATAAAGATAGTTTTTAAATGAGTCTATAATAATCGTATTTGTGACAGCGATTCGTAAAAACACGTATATGTTTCAGCTATAACATTGCCTACATACATGAAATCACTTGCCTTGAAATAAAAAAGAATATTACCTAAAATCGTAAAAACGACAACATTAAAGAATGAAATTAGTATAAAACTAGTGCCGAAATGCTAAAATATAACTGATATATGGGCTTGGCAGCTTTTATCGAATAGGCTTTTCAAGTATAGATAAATCAGCAAATTTAGAATTTAAGATATCCTTCGATACGACTTAAAAAGAAAGATTAAAATGCATAAACAGATTAAGCTATTTCAAACAAATTGACTGGAAAATCTGTTGCTTTATTTGTAATTTTGTGAAAAATTTACCAAGTTTCTATAAAATTCGTTTTATACTGAGGGGGTATAATTTTCTAAGTCCTTAACCATATTTGCAACTAAAATCAATAAATTATGTCAGTTTATAACGGTATTGAACCAAAAACCAAGTCAGTAAAAGAAGACCGCTACCAATCTCATGATTATTATAATATTGATGAGCTCTTAACTGAAGAACATTTATTAGCGCGTGATGCTATCAGGTCTTGGGTGAAACAAGAAGTAAGCCCAATCATTGAAGATTATGCTAATAGAGCGGCTTGCCCTACTCATCTTTTCAAGGGCTTGGGTGAAATAGGTGCTTTTGGCCCATCATTACCTGCTGAGTATGGTTGTGGTGGTATGGATGAAATTGCTTATGGTATCATTATGCAGGAGTTAGAGCGCGGAGATTCCGGCATTCGTTCTATGGCTTCTGTGCAAGGTTCATTGGTGATGTATCCCATATATAAGTTTGGGAGTGAAGAACAGAAACGTTATTACTTACCCAAATTAGCAACTGGTGAGATGATTGGCTGTTTTGGCTTAACCGAGCCTGACCATGGTTCTAACCCATCTGGTATGATAACGAATGTGAGAGAAGATGGCGATTCTTATATATTGAACGGAGCAAAGATGTGGATTACTAATTCTCCTGTTGCCGATATCGCTGTTGTGTGGGCAAAGCGCGAAGATGGTAAAATCATTGGATTGATAGTAGAAAGAGGAATGAAAGGTTTTACTACCCCCGAAATTCATGGAAAATGGTCACTCCGCGCATCTGTCACGGGAGAGCTTGTTTTTGAAGATGTGCGTGTGCCAAAGAAAAATGTGTTGCCCAATATTGAAGGCTTGAGAGGACCCTTGACTTGCTTATCAAAAGCGCGTTACGGTATCGCTTGGGGTGCCATTGGTGCGGCTCTTGATTGCTACGATTCCGCTTTGAGATATTCAAAAGAAAGAGAGCAATTTGGAAAACCATTAGCTCAATTTCAATTGACTCAGAAGAAATTGGCTGAAATGATTACCGAAATCACTAAAGCACAACTATTGGCTTGGCGATTAGGTACACTTGCTAATAAAGGTCAAGCGAGTGCTGCTCAGATTTCAATGGCGAAACGCAATAATGTCAATATGGCGCTCGAAATAGCCCGTGAAGCTCGTCAGATTCATGGAGGAATGGGTATAACAGGCGAATACCCAATTATGCGGCACATGATGAACCTCGAATCCGTCATTACTTACGAGGGAACGCACGATATTCATTTACTCATAACTGGTATGGATGTAACTGGATACAATGCTTTTTCGTAAATAAATTGAGCTTTAGTCAATACATTCGAATTTTTTAATTCATTGTATCACATTATTATGTTTTTTGACGTTATTATTCATATTTATACTGAGGGGTAGGTATACCCTAACAAATGATGAGTTTTTATATTACAATTAAAGGTTAAAAAGATAATAGAGCACATGGTCAAATTAATTGCCCGATTTATTATTTTCACTGTTTGGTTAATAAGTTGCCCTGCTTTTAGTCAAAAAGCAGTGACTATTAAGCTGGATAATCCATCTTTTGAGGATTACCCACAAGCCGCTCATACGCCCCAGGGATGGTATGATTGTGGTTTTGCGGGCGAATCTCCTCCAGATGTGCAGCCTAACACAACTTTTAAGGTAACAAAAGTGGCTTCTCATGGCAATACTTATCTCGGATTAGTAGTGCGTGACGTGAATACTTGGGAAGCAATCGGTCAGAGGCTCAAAACGCCTTTAGTAAAAGGCATTAATTATACTTTCAGCCTCGATCTTGCGCGCTCAGAACTCTATGAAAGCCAAAGTCAAGCAACTAAAAAATACGTCAATTATATCACCCCTGTAATAATTCGTATTTGGGCAGGCATGAGTTATTGCGCAAAGGCTGAGCTTTTGGATGAAACTGAACCTGTTAGTTCCAATAACTGGAAAAAATATACTTTCAAGTTCGCCCCTAAAGGCAATTACACGCATTTTATGATTGAAGCTTTTTACAAAGTGCCAACGGTATTCCCTTACAATGGCAATATTTTAATGGATAATGCCAGTGATATTGTACCAGAAGAAGAAAAAAAGCCACAAATCATAACTGCTGTAACGACTAAACAGCCAACTCCTCCAAAACCTGCTCCGCCAAAGCAAACTAAACCTACTAAATCGGTAGATACACCTTCAGTCACCAACTCGAAGCCAAATGTCAAGCTGACAAAGCCTGAGCCAGTAATTACAGAACCTACTGTAGCTCAGAATAATAAAATACAAGAAGGTGAAATTATTAAAATAGAGAAATTACAATTTCTACCCAATCAGTCGGTAATTCAGAAAGAATCCTATCCGCAATTGGATGAAATTTATAATTTTCTAACGAGTAATCCTACCTTGATTGTTGAAATCGGTGGGCATACCAACCTTTTAATTGAAGAAAACATGAGTATCAAACTTTCAGGTGAAAGAGCACGTGCTGTCACTGATTATTTGGTCAATAAAGGAATTGCCCGTGATCGGCTTGTTGCCAAAGGGTATGGTAAAGCTAAACCCATTTTGAAAGAAAACTCCGCTGCAGCGAATAAAGTAAATCAGCGGGTAGAAATCAAGATATTAAGTACTAATGGGTAGTGGAAATTAGAAATTGAAAATGGATAATTGAAAATCAAATAGCACCTGACTTCAATTATCCATTTTTATTGCTTAAAACTCTAATAATTTTTCTATTGCTTTCACTACTTTTTCTGTACTCGGAATCATCGCTTTTTCTAAAACTTCATTGAGTGGTACAGCTGGTACATTTTCAGAACCTAAGGTGCGAACAGGAGCATCCAAATATTTAAAACACGTTTCTTGAATTTTACCCGCCAAACTTTGCGCAAAAGACGGGCTAACCGCTTCCTCCGTCACAACTAAGCAACGTCCATGATATTTAACTCTCTCAAAAACCAAGGCTTCATCTAAAGGATAAAGCGTCCTCAAATCCACGATTTCTACTTGACCATCAAAGTTTTTAGCGGCATTCAAAGCCCAATGCACACCCATTCCATAAGTCACAACTACAAGGCTTTCTCCTTTCGTAACACATTGATTATCAGTATTTAGTACAATATTAGCTTTACCAAAAGGCAATATATAATCTTCACTTGGCTCAATAGTTTTAGCCCCCTCAGTACCGGGCACTTTTGACCAATACAAACCCTTATGCTCAAATATGACACATGGATTGGGGTCGTAAAAAGCCGCTTTTAACAAGCCTTTTAAATCTGCACCATTGCTCGGGTAAGCAATTTTTAAACCTCTAATGGCAGTGATAATCGTCTCCACACTACTCGAATGATAGGGCCCACCACCGCCATAAGCCCCAATCGGCACACGTAAAATCATAGAAACTGGAAATTTGCCATTGCTCAAATAGCACGAACGGCTCACTTCACTAAATAATTGGTTGATACCAGGGAAAATATAATCAGCAAATTGTACCTCTACTATTGGCTTCAATCCCGCTGCTGACATTCCCACAGTAGAGCCAATTATAAAAGCCTCTTGAATAGGTGTATTGAAAACTCTTTCATCCCCAAATTTTTCAGCTAAAGTAGCCGCTTCTCTAAAAACACCTCCGAGACGGCGTCCGACATCTTGACCATAAAAAAGGCATTCGGGGTGTTTTTTCATTAACTCCTCAATGGCGTGAAGTGCAGCATCCACCATCACAACAGGTTGACTATAAAGAGGTTGCCTATTGCCTTTTTCTTCTAAAACAGGTGTGTCAGCAAATACGTGGGTGAATAAATCAGCAGGTGTTGGGTCAGCAGCTTCGCGGGCGCGATGAAAATCTTTTAAAACAGATTCTTTTATCTCATTTTCAATATCTAAAAGTACTCCCTTGATGCCTTGGGCTTCATCACGCTCCAGCGTGACAGTATAATCTGCCTTATGTAACGTTTTTTTAATTTTCACATACGGGTCACGGCTAAAATGCTCTTCTAAATCATCCCTGTACCATTCTTTACGCACGCCCGAAGTGTGGTGTGTCAGAAGTGGCACTTTTGCATGAATTAAAAACGGACGCCGTTCACGACGCATAATGTCAATAACCTCCTTAAAGGTTTCATAACTTTCTACAAAATCGCTGCCATCAATGGAGCGTGTTTCTAAGCCTTTGAAACCCTCCGCATATTCGGCGGCATCATTCGCCCGTGTTTCAGCAGCGTTGGCTGAAATATCCCAACCATTGTCTTGAACGAGGTATAAAATCGGCAATTTTTTTAAAACAGCCATTTGAAAAGCTTCCGATACCTCCCCCTCAGTAATAGACGCATCTCCGAATGAACAGACAACTATGGGTTTATTTTCACCATAATCAACCCCTAAATTCGTTATTTCCTTGTATTTTATGCCCATTGCAGCTCCAGTCATCGGTATCGCTTGCATACCCGTTGCGGCTGAAAGGTGTGGAATCGTCGGTTTATCCGCATCTTTTAAACTAATATGATTGTAATATTGTCGCCCACCACTGAAAGGGTCATCCCGCTTTGCCATCACTTGCAACATCAAATCATAAGGTGTAGCACCTATCGCCAACATCATGGCATCATCTCGATAATAAGGCCCCATAAAATCCTGCGGAAGCAGTTGCATACCCAAAGCAACTTGAACTGCCTCGTGCCCACGAGATACAGCATGCACATACTTAGAGACAAAACGGAAGTTCTCTTCATACACCTCGCCAATAGATTTGGCGGTGACCATCAAACGGAACCCCCTCAGTAAAATATCTTTTGAAAGCTTTTTAGTTTTGGATTTGGTTGTGACCATACTTTTTACTTGAAATGTGGCTGGATATTGGGTTAGCTTAAAATTCAAGCAACAAAAATACAAAAAGTCTGCTTGTGTTTTCAAGCAAAGTTTTTGATAAAAACCATACCACAATTTAGAGACACGGTTTATTACGCTTTTTGTTTAAAAGCAGCAATCGCATTTTTAGTAAAATCGGATAAAACAAGGCGACCACTTATAGCAGCTCGCTCGGCGAGTAAATCATCCCACCCCTCAGTATTTTGCCAAAAAATGCGCTTTAATTCAAGCATAGCTTCGGGATTATATTTTGAAACTTGAGCCGTAAAACGAGCCAAGTAATCATCTAAAAGTTCGACGGAGTCAAATACTTCATTAAAAAGCCCTTTTTCTCTTGCCCATGCAGGCGTGCGCCATTCGCTTGCATTGATTGACATTTCGGAATACGCTGAAAGGCCTATTTTACGCTCAACTGCGGGTCCTATAACAAATGGCCCTATTCCTATCGCTAATTCACTTAATCGGATTGTTGATTTCGATGTAGCCATGCAATAATCAGCCGCCGCACACAAACCGACACCGCCGCCAATAGCCCGCTCATGAGCCCGAACTATAATAAATTTAGGGCATTTACGCATTGCATTAATCACATTGGCGAAACCTGAAAAGAACTTTTTACCTGTTTCAATATCTTCAATAGCCGCTAATTCATCAAAACTGGCTCCTGCACAAAAGACTTTTTCGCCTTCGCTTTTCAAAACAAGCGCGGATACTGAGGGGTCTTGCCCCGCCGCATTTATAGCTTCCACCAATTGTGATAACAGATTGGAAGGCAGTGAGTTATTGGCAGGATGATAAAATGAAATTGTCGCTATTTTATTGTCAATTGTCGTTTTGACAAAGCCTGATTGTACATTATCCATTTAAAAATCATTCTTTATTTGAAAATCCATGTTACTTTTTTAAGTGCAACATGGATTTATGTTAAAATTTATTTTGCTGTAAAATAACTGAATTCTATGAATCCGCTAAGCCCATTTCTATTTGTTTTTTCTCCATATCGGCTTTCAAGATGCGTACTCTTACAGAATCACCCATTTTATAAATTTTACCTGTTCGCGTACCTTTTGCTCGTAGGCGAGAACTTTCTACCTCAAATGATTCTGACATGCGCTCAAAAGGAACCATGCCTTCAGCCATCATACCCTTTATTTCAACAAAAATACCGCGCTCCAACATGCCTGAAACAATACCATCGAATTCTTCTCCAACGTGGTTTTTCATGTATTCTACTTGCTTGTATTTGATGCTTTCACGTTCGGCATCAGCCGCTTTACGCTCTTGCTTAGAGATATATTTACACTGATCTTCAAGCCTTTCTTTATCAAAACGCTTGATTTGGGTCAAATTTTCAAATAAAATACGGTGTGCTAATACATCTGAATACCGTCGAATGGGCGATGTGAAATGGCTGTAATACTCAAATGCCAAACCATAATGACCGATATTATAGCTTGAGTATTCCGCTTTTGCCATCGTTCGGATAGCAATCGGCATCAATATTTTAAGATTTTCATCTTTTTCAGCCTTTTTAATCAAATCATCGAATGATTTAGCAATATTTTTGGGCGTATCGAGGTTCATTTTCACTCCCATTTCACGGGCAAAAAGGGCAAAGTTTTCGAGCTTATCCATATTCGGCACATCGTGTATCCGATAGATATAAGGTATTTCTACTGAGGGGTCTTTCTTCGCCATGTACGTTGCGACCTCTTTATTAGCTAAAAGCATGAAATCCTCAATCAACAAATTGGTATCTTTTCGCTCTTTGACATAGACTTCAATAGGCACGCCATGCTCATCCAATCGGAATTTTACTTCCTCGGTTTCAAAGTTAATTGCGCCATTTTTAAAACGTTTTTTACGTAAATGGTAGGCAATTTGATTGAGTTTGATGAGTTCATCCACGAAATCTCCTTCACCTGCTTCTAATATTAATTGCGCTTCTTCATAAGCAAATCGGCGGTCGGAATGAATAATGGTTTTACCAAACCATTTTTCAACGATATCGTTTTTTTCATTAAAAGTGAAAACCGCTGAAAAAGTCAACTTATCCTCATTCGGGCGCAATGAACACAGCTCATTGGATAACTTTTCAGGCAACATTGGGCAAACCCTATCAACCAAATAGACCGAAGTAGAACGTAAATATG
>JANPHO010000595.1:0-5310 GCA_031424515.1 Saprospiraceae bacterium | reverse complement strand
GTATAAAATGTCAGATAATTCCATTGATTTGATTTATGATGATAAGGATTTTAACTTTTAATTTGATAAATGGTGTAATTCGTGTTAAAAATATTGTAATTCGTGGGCACAGCGAAGCAATTACCTATATCTACTTGGGATAAAACTATGTCAAAGTTGGTATTAAAACTAAAAATATTTATTTATTTTTTTCCTTGTACACAATTTTCAGAAAACAACGCCGTTTTAAATGCATAATCAATCAATAATCCTGAGCATTCAAACATTCAAATTCTCATCTAAATTTTCTACATGATTTAATTCTTACACCGCTTTCTTTTGTATCAAATAGTTTGTGAAATCAAGATAACCTTGATGTATTCCGTCTATTTTTTTATGTATTTGATACGCATTACTCAATACTTTTAAACTATCAAAAAACCTATTTTTACAAGATTTAATTTTTAATGACCATGTATAAGTCATTGATTGTCAGTGTATTGGCAAGCTCATTTTGCTTGTTTGCATGTAATGAAAACAAAAAACAGGAGGCCGTCGCCAAAAACGAATTTAAAGCTATAACATCA
Source organism: Saprospiraceae bacterium (assembly GCA_031424515.1). GTDB lineage: Bacteria > Bacteroidota > Bacteroidia > Chitinophagales > Saprospiraceae > JAAFJT01. The sequence goes on along the minus strand of JANPHO010000595.1, from coordinate 4,744 downwards.
CAAAAACCGTTCATCAATCCCCCCGTCACCGATTTAATACCTCAATACGTGTCTTTTACTCTGGACGCGTCGAAGGGGACGACTTTTCGCCTAAAAAATGGCTCTGAAATAGTCGTCCCTGCCGATGCCTTTACCGATGAAAACGGTCAAATACTGAGGGGTACTATCGAAATGAAGTACCGTGAAATGCACAATGCGCTTTCAATCTACCTCGCTGGAGTGCCCATGAATTACAAAAATGGCCATTTTACAACGGCAGGAACATTTGATTTGCGAGCGTTTCAACAAAATAAAAACATACAGTTACAGAAGCCTCTCAAGGTAAAAATGGCGAGTTATACTGAGGGGTCTGATTATGACTTTTTTTATTTAAATGAAAATGAACGCCGTTGGGATTCGCTCGGTCATAGAAAACCAGAAGTGAATGTAGAGAAACAACGGCTTTTAAAAAGTATTGAAAATCAACGATTTACACAACGTTTTCCGTTGGATAGGCAATATTTTGCTTTTAATTATATGGCAATAATGGATGTGTATTACAATGACGATTGGCGCATTTTAAGTAAACAGAAAACCATTGACTCTGCCTTCACAGCAATTACATCCAAATTAGAATCTTATGGCTTAGGCTGGGAAAACAATTATTGCAACAATCGAAAAATGATTATTTGGGAACAAACGGAGTATCCTGCCCCCCTTTTCGTTTGGAAAAATGTGCATAAAAAACCGTTTCCCGATTGGGTAAAAGGTGCTTATGGAAGTTTAAAAGATTTGGGTAAAAACCATTATATGTATTCTATTGAAAATGATAAAGATAGCACTCGTTTTGAAGTAGAATTGGAATGTGTAATGCCTTTAAAATCCCTTTTTGCCTTTTCGCCCGACAAGTGGAAAAATCAGTATGCGGCAACGATGCAAAAGGTAAAAAAAGAACAGGAGCGGCTCAAACAAATAGCCGATATTTATCGCACTTTTGAAATCAATAAATTGGGTCTTTATAATTGGGATAAGCTGATGAAGGATGAAAATGCGGTAGTTTTAGAAGCCAATTTTGAGTTTCCAACGGCTGTGAATGAGAAATTGACCACGCTCGATGTCGTTTATATTTCTGGCGATAATAGGAGTGTCATTACGTTTCCTAAAATCAGTTGGGATAAATTGGCTTTGATTCCCGATGCGGGCGGGCGTTTATTTGTCATCATGCCCGATAATAAAGTAGCGTTGTATTCCGTACCGAAATATTCTCAATTAGATTTTGGTAAATGGCGAGCGTCAAAGACACCCCCTCAGTATATTTTCAAATTAGAGGAAAAAACGAATATAAAAACCGAAGCCGATTTAAAGCACATTCTTCAAATTTAGTCAATAGTAAGTTTGTTTGTTTTTTTGTGAAAAGCGATTATAGGGTTGAACCTGTAATCGCTTTTTTTAACTTTGGAATCAAAACAAAATTATTGAATAAGCACTTTAAAAGTGCTAATCGTCTTATTATTTTGAGCCGTGACCAAGAGGATATTTGTACCGCTGTTCGGAATTTGTAACGAGATACCTCCCTCAGTATCAGAAGTGTTTTTTTGATTAAAAACGGTTCGACCTGCCAGATCTGTAACCGATATTTGTACGGACTCATTTGCGCTAAAACCGTCAATTCTTAAATTATTTCCCGCTTTTATAGCCAAAGTGACGTTGGAATGGGCATTTGAGGAAACAATATTGGAATAAATGGCTTTATTTCCGCTATTAATAAATTTTAAACGGTAGGAAGTTTGTCCATTTTGAGCGGGTGTATCTTCATACTCATTTTGATTATAGTCTATGGTGCTAATGGCTGACCAATCACTTCCAGAGGTACTTTTTTCAAGTACAGCTTGCACGTTCTCCTCGTTCATACTCCAACGAAGGATATTTACATTGCCATCAAGCCCAAAAGCAGTTCTTTTTATTTCTATTTCACCCGGCATATCGTTTTTAATGATAGAAACTGAACCATCAATTTTGGAAATTGGGGCATATTTCAGTGTATTATCCACCGCTTTAAATGGTGTTGGTGAGTTGATTATACTGATGGGTGTTTTGTTACCAATCCGACCTACTGCCCTAAATGAGAGGAGAATAAATAAATCATCATCTTTTAGAGTAATGCCATCTTTACCCGTTGAATTGTACCACAGGAAAGGCAGCGACCCATTTTGCACTTGACGGTTATTGATGCTATATCCCGTTAAAAAATCTTGATTTGGAACAGAAATGGCTTGATACTCTAATAATGCGGGGTCAAAATTGATGGTCAATTGTACACCCGACAGATTGGTGAAATCCTTGGCAGAAACCTTGACTTTGACGATTGTGCCTCTTTTTGCAATTTCGTTTGAGATGGTGAAATTTACGGCAAAAGATTGTGAGGATATGAATAAGGATATGATTATTAAGGATAAAATCTTTTTCATTATTTATTGATTTTCGAGTTTAAAAATTAGTTTAAGCAGGCGTTTAAAAATAGGTGATAATTTCTGTCGGGCTTAAAATTATAGAAAATACGGAGCGGAGCGTAGAATTTTCTATAATTTTGAGAGCCGACTTAAAAAAGAAATTATCGGTTATTTTAGCCCAACTACATACAGAGTTTTAACGAGCAGTGCCATTAACATCGCCTTCTTTTATGCCGATGAAATTGAATTCAATCGGTGATGAAGCCGTTTTTATTGTAAATGACTGACTCATGGGTTGTGGTTTTGGAAAATTAGGCGCAACCGTCGAAAACTGATAATTGCTTGGAATAAAATTCCATGTATTTCCAGGTAGAACAGGTATTTGGCGAAGGATGAATTTACGAATCAAGAGAATATCCATAACATCCACCGTTGAATTATCAGTATCTACTTCACTGACGTTGGCTGCCATGAGGTTATAGTTGTTTTCAAAAGGGAAAACATTCAAAATTGACCATGCGATTGTTGCCATATCAAAAGTTGTGACACCATTAAATTGGTCTGAATTGTTCTCAATTTCAATTGTATAAGTCTCGTTCGCATCAAGGTTTGAAAAAGTGTAAACACCATCAGTCATCAGAGTAGAAATAATAGTATTGCCTTTTTTAAGTGTCAATTTGACGTTTCGTACACTGTAACCATTAGGTGTCGTTATTTTTCCAGTTAAAGTTATGTCTCCATCCATTTCGGCTAAAACTGTAGTCGGTAATACATCATGGGATTTGTCTTTAAATACGGTAGTGATGATTTCACTTCTTGAAATGGTGCAGGATAGAAGCAAAATGAAGCTGAGAATGCTTGTTTTTGTCATGTTTAGGATTTTAAGTGTTAAAAAATATTCAAGCTTTGTTTTATGATAGATTATGACTGAGAGTATAATCTATGAACGCATTTAAGGGGCACTACTTTACGGATTCAAAATTAATGTAATTCCAATTGAAAAGCTATAGGTAAGATGTTAATGGTGGCTAAAATACTGAGGGGGTGCTCGATTGTTAAAAAATAAAAAAGGAGGCTCAATGAGCCTCCTTTCTATTTATTCTTCTTGATTGTTGTCTAGTTCGGTGTTGAAATAAACATCATCAATATCAATTTCTATGTCTATACTCTTCAATTTCAGACTGCCTGTCGTTACTATTTCACCGAACTGCCATCTACCATTTTCGTCTTTGTAAAACTGTTCGATACAGTTTTCATTTTGTGAAACGAGCAGATACTCTTTTAATGAGGGTATATTTCTATAAGATTTAAATTTATCGCCTCTATCAAACCCCTCAGTAGAATCTGATAAAACTTCGACAATTACTAAAGGATTGGTCAAAATATCTTTTACTTCATCTTCATATTGTGGTCGTCCATCAGATAATATAGCATCTGGGTAAAAATAATTTTTGTAATCTAAATTACTTTTTACTTTGGTGTCAGTTAAAACAAGAGTCTGGTTTTTTAATTTTCTTAAACCTAAGCCTAAACTCAGTCCTAAGTTCATAATTATACCACCATGTTTCAGTGTTCCTCCAGCCATATAGATGAGTTTTTGGTTAAAATATTCATATTTACCATTTTTTTCACGGTTCTCCTGCCTGTCAATCCGCAAATATTCCTCTTCGGAAACTCTCTTTTTTGATTGAATTGCTGCTATCATATTTTTAAATTTTAGGTAAATATAAATACTTAAACTCAAAATTCCAATTCAAAAAAACTATTCCACCACCAATAAATACTTATTCTTTTTACCATTTTCAACCATAATATATTGATTTTGTAGTAAATCAGATGCGCCTACGACAGTTTCATGCGTCGTAATTTTGACTTTATTTACTGAAATAGCGTTGTTTTGAATGGCTTTGCGGGCTTCACTTTTTGAGGGTGAAATGGTGGTTTTTTCAACCAATAAATCCAAGATACTTACACCAGCTTCGATGTCCGCTTTTGAAACCGTAAATGACGGTATTTCCTCTGCAATCGTCGCCAAGGATGCAGCATCTAACCCCCTCAGTATTTCAGCTTCACCTTTGCCAAAAAGCAGGTCAGTGACTTTTAAAACGGAATCGTAATCCGCTTGCGAATGTACCCTGATAGTCAATTCTTCCGCTAAAATGCGCTTTAGTTCACGAGGGTTTTCGGCATATTCTTTTTCAATATTTTCAATTTCTTCTTTAGATTTTAAAGAGAAATAACGCATATATCTAGGCAAATCAGCATCATCAGCATTTATCCAAAATTGGTAAAATTTGTAGGGCGAAGACAATTTA
>JANPHO010000594.1:0-17295 GCA_031424515.1 Saprospiraceae bacterium | reverse complement strand
TAAAAAACAATAGCATAAAAAAAATCCATTAAACTCATTGGTTAATGGATTTTTTCACGTTTAAATATCCTGTGGAAAATGTGGAAAACCATGTGGATAAGTGTCTAAAAAAAGAGGTTATCCACAATACCCTCTGCTTCTTTAAGCGTTTCGGGTTTTCCGATGTCGCACCAGATATCGTCATCGTGCCGATAACCCATAATTGTGTACCGATTACCTATATTTAGGTACCAATCAATAATGGTAAAAAAATCATCTTGAGGTGTGGTCTGAAATATTTCGGGATTCACAATGTGGAAACAGCTAAACGAATACATGCCCAGTTCTGAGGCAAAACGACTCATTTTGATGGTTTTAGTTTTGGCATTCATCCACCCGCACATGACCCCCTCAGTATTGTGGAGCATATAACGGCTTGTATCTCTTTTTTGGATAGCATAGGTTGCTAATGCATCACTTTTGCAGTGCGTTTCATACATTTTTGATAAATCAATATTGCTTAAAATATCGGCATTACAGATAATAAACGGTTTTCCATCATCAAAAAACCAAGCAGCTTTTTTGAGCCCGCCACCGGTTTCAAGCGGCATTTCCTTTTCAAATGATGTTTCAATACGAATACCAAAATTCTTATTGTCAGTGAGAAACTGCTGGATTTTTTCGGCGAAATGGTGTACATTTATAATGATTTCTTTGACACCAAAATGAATCAATCGTTTGATAGTAATTTCCAGAAGCGGCGTACCTTTGACCTCCACTAAAGCCTTAGGGCGGTCATTTGTCAAAGGGCGAAGTCGAGTGCCCAACCCTGCGGCGAAGATCATAGCTTTCATAAAATGATTGATTTCAACAGTTTTTAAAGTCTTTTTATGTTATTAACACGTTAAAGTGTAATGCAAAGGCGAAAGTGGCAAGTTTTTAGGAATTATAAAAGCGACTTTAACAAATATTTAAGGCTCTTGAACGTTCTTTTTTAGGATAGTTTGCATCTTATAGTTGTTATAGGTCTTAGAATTAAATCAAAGTCTTTGATTTATTCACTAAAAGTAAATCAACCAGAATGAAGTTTAACCGTTTTTTTATTATTTTATCTCTTTTTTTATCTGTACTTCAAGCAAAGGCGCAAGATGTGGAGCCTGGGTATATGTATAAAAAAACAGATGGAACCATTCTTATGGCTGCGTACATCTCAGATGCGGGAGATACTGTTTTATATTGCCAGTTGCGGGAGTTTGAAGTAAGTGCTCCTCGTACATTTGCTAATGCCGATGATTTTAAAAGATATGAGCGTTACCAACGTTATGCGCCCACTGTTATTCATTACGCTGTGGATGCAGTGCGTACTTATCGCGAATTGGAGGCTGTTACAAGAGAGGGCGGTAATCGCGACCGGAAAAAATATATCAATGACTTGCAGAATAAAATGGATGATAAATTAAAATCTCAGCTTAAAGATTTAACCCGCACACAGGGTTTGATGTTGATAAAAATGATTGAGAAAGAATTACACATGCCATTTTATGATTTAGTGAAAGATGTAAAAGGTGGTTTTGCAGCATTTTATTGGAATGAATTCGGGAAAGTATATGGTTATCAACTAAAAGATGGCTACGAACGTGGAAAAGATTATATTTTGGATTCGGTTCTTGATAAGTACGATTTATCGTATTATTTATACTCCAAATAGGTTTGAAATCTTCATTTTTATTAAAAAAAGCACTTCCATACTGAGGGGGTGCTTTTTTAGTTTCTGAAATTATGAACTAACGATGTATTTTTGAGTTTTAAAATAGAATCAAGTATCTACAATATCAATGAAATTAGAAAATCCAACTTTAGTCTTATCTAAAAAATCAAATAAAAAGGGGCAAATTTTGTGTAAATGTCCTTCAAATATTGCCATTATAAAATATTGGGGAAAGCACGGTGTACAATTGCCCCGCAATCCAAGTATCAGTTTTACCCTCAATAATGCCTACACCGAAACGCTGTTGACTTACAGGGTAAAAGAAAATTTCGATAATAAAATTGATTTATCATTTTATTTTGAAGGGAAAGAAAATGAATCTTTCAAGGCGAAACAGGTGAAATTTTTGAATTCATTATTGCCTATTTTTCCCTTTTTAACGCAACTGCACATCACTATAGAAAGCCATAATTCTTTTCCACACTCAGCAGGAATCGCTTCATCGGCGTCAAGTATGGCGACGCTGGCTATGTGCCTGTGCACGCTTGAAGTGCAGCTTTTTCATTCGGATACTGAGGGGTCTGATAATTTTTTAAAGAAAGCGTCATACATAGCGCGGTTGGGTTCGGGAAGTGCTTGCAGGTCGTTATATCCTAAAATGGCGGTTTGGGGTGCTTCGCCTGATGTGGCAGGCTCATCGGATGAATATGCTGTACCTTTTGAACACGAAATGCATGAGGTGTTTAAAACTTTTCACGACGATATTTTGATAGCGAGTAAGGGTGAAAAATCAGTGTCAAGCCGAATGGGGCATGGTTTGATGGATAATAATCCTTTCGCTGAACCCCGTTATGCACAAGCCCGCTCGCGTATGAGTACCTTAATTAGTGCTTTAAAATCGGGTGATGTTGAAACATTTGGTCAGATTTGCGAAGATGAAGCCATGACTTTGCATGCTTTAATGATGACAAATTCGCCATGGTTCACTCTTCTAAAGCCTAATACCCTTAAAATGATTGAAATACTGAGGGGGTATCAGGAGGATACTAAATTACCCATTTATTTCAGTTTGGATGCGGGACCCAATCTGCACCTACTTTATCCACAGGATGTTGAAAACGATGTTAAGAACTTGATAGACAATGAGTTGCGACAATATTGTGAAGGTGGGCAAGTTATATTTGACCGCGTGTAGCGCGGAATCCCAGTTTCACCTTTTAAGCTATAATCGAGAACTTATTGAAACTTATTTTGTTCAAAGGACATAATTTTGTAAGAAATCCATAAATAATGGCAAAAAAGAAAAGTAAACAAAACGAGCCGAAAGAAGAATTTATCAACCCGATAGATAAGGCAAAAATTGCTGAAAACCCAGGTCTTCTTCCTTATGCCCACACCGCAGGTGGTGCCGTGGTTCGTCCTTTGGATAAAGGTAGAATCAAAGGCAATGCCATGATGGCTATGTACGAACAGACCGACCGCCAGATGGGTCAGCTCAAGGAGCAAATGGAAACCCTTGTTCAGCAAGCAAAATCTTTACAACGCCGAAAGGAAATATCTGAGGTTATATATCAAGCTGCGCTGGGTTTTCGTCCAGTAGTAGGTCATATCTATCATCTTTATCTTAAAAAAGATGGTTTGCACACTATCTCATTGGTTGCACCCGATGAATGGGGTCGGAAGCAGCCTTATGTTTTCGTTGCTACGTGCCAATTACTCTACGACCATACATGGGAGGTGCTTACGCATTCTGAAGAGTTTGAAGTTTAAAATCAAATAAAATTGATTTTCTTTGCCCTCTTAACATTGATTTATGCCACAATTATCGCTCATTATTGCCGTTTATAAAAACATAGCTGCTCTTGACCTCATATTGAGGGGTCTTGAGCAGCAGTCGTTTAGGGATTTTGAAGTGATAATTGCCGAGGATAATGATGGCTATGACATGCAGGATTTTATTAAAAAAGCCCAAAATCAATATTTTTTTCCCATCAAACACATCTCACAACCCGATAATGGTTTTCAAAAAGATAGAGCACTCAATAAATCCGTTGCCGCTTCTGAGACGGATTATTTGGTTTTTATTGATGGGGATTGTATTCCACACGAGCATTTTTTAAAAGCCCATTTTGATAATAGAGAAACAGGCTTTGCTCTTTTTGGCCGCCGTGTGATGCTCTCCGAAACATTGACAAAACAGCTTTACAGTCATAAAAAATTGGATAAACTCAGTTTTTTAGACCTATTAAAAAGCTCTTCAAAACGCCTTGATTCTGCATTTTACCTACCTTTTTTACCCAATTTTATACAAAATACCACAGGCATTTGGGGCTGTAACTGGAGTATTGATAAAAAAAGTATTATTGAAGTAAATGGTTTTGATGAAGACTATATTTTACCTGGATACGGTGAGGATACCGATATAGAATGGCGTCTTTTCAAAACAGGTATTCGCCTTAAAAAAATTAAAAATAAAGCCATTCAATACCATTTGCACCACAAAGAGAATTACTCAGATACGCTCAGTAACGAAAAAATAATGTTGAAAAAGCAAGCAGTGGGCAAATTCTTTTGTGAAAACGGCTTATCGAAGTATCTTTGAGGAGGGTGTTTAGTTTGTAGTTTTTAGTGTTTTGAGCAAAACACAAGTGACTAAAGACCGCACACTAAAAATCATACACTCTAGAAGAAAATGTCAAATTTTAATCAATCTTTTGCTGATACATTACGCTCCCTTAATACTGAACAGGCTGAGGCTGTCAAGCACATTGAGGGACCCGTCTTAGTCGTGGCGGGACCGGGTACTGGCAAAACGCATATTCTTTCAGCGAGAATTGGGCATATTTTGACTGAAACTGACACGGCGCCATACAATATTTTATGCCTCACGTTTACGGATGCGGGCGTGCAAGCCATGCGCGAGCGATTGCTCAAGTTGATAGGCCCAGAAGCGCATAAAGTGCATATTTTTACTTTTCACTCATTTTGTAATAAAGTTATTCAAGATAATCTGGATTTATTTTCACGGCAGGATTTGGCTCTGCTCGATGACCTCGAACGCCAAGAGATTATTCGTGAAATAATTGATGAACTGTCGCATGACCACCCGCTAAAAAAAGGACGAGGCAGCGATGTTTATTTTTATGAAAAACACTTGGCTGACCTTTTTAAAATAATGAAAACGGAAGCCTGGGCGATTGATTTTGTTGAAAAAAACATACAAAACTACTTGCAAAGCCTGCCCCTGCGCACAGAGTACATCTATCAAAACAATAAAAAAGGGGTTTGGGTAAAAGGAGATATTAAAACTGAAAAGTTGGAGCAAGAACAGCAAAAAATGGAGCGTTTGAGCGCAGCCGTAACTTTGTCTCCGCGTTTTGAGCAAATACTGAGGGATCTTCGCCGCTATGATTTTGATGATATGATTTTGTGGGTGATTGATGCTTTTGATAAATTTTCCTTCCTTTTACGCAATTATCAAGAGCAATATTTGTACTTTTTGGTGGACGAATATCAGGACACCAATGGTTCGCAAAATAAAATTTTAACGCAATTAATTGGCTTTTGGGAAAATCCCAATATTTTTATAGTGGGTGACGATGACCAAGCAATTTATGAATTTCAAGGCGCTCGATTGAAGAGTTTGGTGGATTTTTACAGACAATATCAAAATGAGTTAAAAGTCATTTTATTGAAAGAAAATTATCGGTCTTCGCAAAGCATTTTGGATGTTTCAAAGAAATTGATTGATTTGAATAACTTACGGATTATCAATCAGTTACAACATTTGAACATTGAAAAAACGCTCATTTCTAAAGGCTCATTTGAGCTGCCAACGGTATTGCCAGAGGTGATCGAATACCCTAATCGCTTACATGAAATAGCGGATATAGTGCATCAAATCGAGGAATTGCAAGCACAATGTACCCCCCTCAGTCAAATAGCCATTATTTACGCTCGCCATCGAGAAGTAGAAAATATTATTGCTCTTTTGGATAAAAAAGGCATTCCATATCAAACCAAAAGGCGTATCAATATACTGGATACACCCATGATTCAGAATTTAAGGCTCATTTTAGAATATATTGAAAAGGAAAATGAAACACCTTTTTCAGGCGATTATTTATTGTTTAAAATATTGAATATCAACTTTTTAGAGATTGAACAGGCTGATATTTTAAAAGTAGCCGTGCATATTCATCAAGAGAATGCAAAAAATAATCGGAATGAAGCGGATGATTTAGTAGATTATGAAATAAAAACTACTTGGCGCAATACCCTTTCCAACCTTCCAAAGTTGAGTTTTAATAATGTTAAAAAAATAAAAAATACGGTAGTTTTACTTGAAAAATGGATTCAAAACGTTCAAAATCAATCACTTCTGACGCTTATTGAACAGATTATTAATCAATGTGGCGTACTGAATTGGGCAGTAAAATCGCCTAATAAAGTGTGGAATGTCCAGATTTTAAACACTTTTTTCGATTTTATAAAAGCTGAAACAGAGAAAAAGCCCCGAATGGATATTCGTCAATTGCTCAGAATGTTGGAGGTTTTGGATAAAAATCGAATTTCTGTTGAGTTGGTCCAAAATATTACGCACTCCAACGCCATAAGTGGCGGAGGTGGCTTGGTGCTGACAACGGCACATTCCGCCAAAGGCTTAGAATTTGAGCATGTATTTTTAGTGGATACCGTAGAAACTGAATGGGAAAGCACCAAAACAGGGGCTAACAACCGCTTCAAATTGCCCGATACGCTTACTTACACAACCGAAGAAAACGCAATTGAAGCCCGTCGCCGCCTATTTTATGTTGCTATGACGCGGGCAAAGGCACATTTACATATTTCATACGCGCGAGTAGATGAAAAAAACAAACCTCTCAGTAAAACACAGTTTATTGATGAAATTTTGCTACCCAACGAAACTTCAAAAGACACTATCCACTTTGAAAATAGAACTGTAAACGAAGATATTTTAATTCAAAATCAGATAACAGTATTAGGTGAAAATACGCAAGTTGATTTTGAAATTGTTGAAAAAGAGTGGATTACGCAATTTTTAAAAGATTTTAAACTTAGTGTATCGGCTCTTCACGCATATTTGGAATGTCCTTTGAGTTTCTATTTTGAGTATATTTTAAAAATTCCGACTGCTCCGAGCGAGGCATCTCGTTTTGGCTCGGCGGTGCATTATGCTTTGCGGAAATTATTTGGTGATATGTTGCGATCAAAGGAAAAACAATTTCCGAGTTGTGATGAGTTTGTGAAGTTTTTTGAGATAGATTTACAAAGGCAACGCAGCCATTACAAAGAGAATGATTTTCAAAGGCGGATGGCGATGGGAAGGGATAATTTACGCCGATTTTATGCACAAAATGTGGATAAGTGGTCTAAAAATGTGGTTATTGAAAAGCAATATCTCTCAGAAAGTGATGGCGTACCACTCAAAGGGGTGATTGATAAAATTGAATACAGAGATGACGGCACGGCGCATATTGTGGATTATAAAACGGGAAAATATGACACCACGCGTTTGAGCCGACCCACTTTAAAAAATCCGAATGGGGGCTCTTACTGGCGGCAATTGGTTTTTTATAAAATTTTGTACGAAAATTACCGTTCGCAACTTATTAGAGTCAAATCAGGCGAAATAAGTTATTTAGAACCCGATGCGAAAGGCATTTTCAAATCGAAAATCCTTGAAATTGATAGCCATGATGTTGAAATACTGAGGGACCTTATTAGCACAAGCTGGGAGCGCATTCAAGCGTTCGATTTTAAAGGATGCGGAAAAAAAGAGTGTAATTGGTGCCGTTTTATTAAAAATAATCAAGCGATTGACTCGTTTACAAATATTGAAACCGAATATCTGGATGATATATAGTTTTCAAATGTAACTTGAACCAAGTTTTATCGAATATTTAAGTTTACCTACTTCGATTCAGAAAATGGAATATACAATGATAAAAAATATACTATTTTTTTTAGGAGTTTCATTAATGATTTCCTGCAAAGAAATTGCGCCAGTAGTACCTGCTCTGGGCGATAGAAATATTTTAGTGGAAGAGTTTACGGGTGTTCGGTGTGTGAATTGTCCCGCGGGTGCTTCCGAATTGGATAATTTACAGGCTACTTATGGCGAAAGGCTTATAATAGTCAGCATCCATGCGGGTGATTTTGCACCACCGTACAGCGATAGTAAATATGATTTTAGGACGATGGAGGCGACTGAATTAGAAAAACTTTTAGGCGCACCCATTGGCTACCCTTCAGCGGTTATCAATAGGAGGAAATTTTCGGGGCAAGGGCAATTACAGGTTTTGCGCTCTACCTGGGCGGGCTTTTTGGCTTCAGAAAGCACGACCCCCTCAGTATTGAACTTAGGTTTTAATAAAAAATATGATAAAACTGGGCGTAAATTGGACGTTAATGTTGACGTTATTCCTACTGAAAATCTTGGAAGTGAAGCGAGATTAACACTTTTAATTACTGAAAATGGCGTAAAGGATCAACAAGAAACACCTCAAGGTAAAAAATCGGATTACGTCCACAAACACGTTTTTCGTAAAACTTTAACTCGCTTTGATGGGGATAATATTGGCATTTTAAAGAAAGGTGAAAGTATTTCAAAGGCATATTCATTTACTTTGCCTCAAAATTGGGTTGCTGAAAACTGTAAAATAGTGGCTTTTGTTCATAAATCAGGTACGGAAAAAGACATTTTACAGGTCAATGAAATACCGCTTCAATAACTCATGGAAAAACTCTTTTTTACTGAAAAGCTATTTGAGTGGTTTGCAACGCATCATCGTCCAATGCCTTGGAAAGGTGAAAAAAATCCTTACTACATCTGGCTATCCGAAATCATTTTACAACAGACCACAGTTCGTCAGGGCTTACCTTATTATCAAAAATTTGTGGAACAATATCCATCTGTTCTTGACCTCGCTAATGCGCCCGAAGATGATGTCATGAAGCTTTGGGAAGGATTGGGTTACTACTCTCGCGCCCGCAATTTGCACGCCACCGCTAAGCATATTTCAAATGACTTAAATGGTTTATTTCCAACGAGTTATGAAGGACTTTTAACTTTAAAAGGTGTAGGCAGCTACACGGCTGCAGCCATCGCTTCTTTTGCTTTTGATTTGCCTCATGCTGTGGTGGATGGGAATGTTTACAGAGTTTTGTCGCGATATTTTGGAATTGAGGATGCGATTGATGCCCCGCAGTCAAAACGATATTTTACGGATTTAGCGAATGATTTATTGGATAAAACAAGGGCGGCTGATTTTAACCAAGCCATGATGGATTTTGGAGCAACGCATTGTACACCCGCTAAACCATTGTGCGAACAGTGCCTTTTAAAAAGTCATTGCGTGGCTTTTAGAGAAAATAAAGTAGATATTTTGCCCGTAAAATCTAAGAAAATAGAGAAAAAAGAACGCTTTTTTAATTATTTGGTCATAAATGCTGGTGAAAATACTTTTATTAAAAAAAGAGAGGATAAGGATATTTGGCAAAATTTATATGAATTTCCATTGATAGAAACTGAAAATTTGATAGATAACCTCTCCAATACTGAGGGGGCGATTTTTAAAAATAAAATAAATGATTGGTTAACTACGGATTATAAAATTATTAAAAAATCAGCTCCGTTTAAGCAATTATTGACACATCGAAAGATTATAGCAGTATTTTGGGAGATAGAGGTTAGTCTTGATTTTTATTTTTTAGATGAAAACATGATGAATATAAAGATAAAAAATTTAACTAAATTTGCATTCCCGAAAGTTATGAGCTTGTATTTTCAAGATAAATCTTTAACTTTATTCTGAAATACTCAACTTATTACTTAGAAACAGCAGATACACGTAGAAAACTTATTTGTCTTTACTTTTAAATTTTTTAGAAAAACATGATAAACAAAGTCACTTTAATTGGACATGTAGGCCAAGACCCCGAAGTCCGTCGTTTAGAAAATGGTACGCCTGTTGGCAGATTTTCGTTGGCAACAAGCGAAAGCTATAAAGATGGTGCTGGGGAGTTACAAACTCAGACGGAATGGCACAACATAGTAGTATGGCGTCAGCAAGCAGAATTGGCTGAAAGATTATTGAAAAAAGGTGCTTTAGTATATGTGGAAGGTAAAATATCTTACCGCAAGTACACGGATAAAAACGGTATTGAACGTACATCAACGGATATTACTGCTTCAACTTTTAGGTTGATGGGTAAAAAAGAAGGTGGCGGTGGTAATTCTAATTTCCCAAGTCAAGAACCGGCTTCACCTTATACGGGTCAAGTATCTCAAAAAGAACCAGTTTTTGAAGTAGTTGCGCCAACTTCTGATGCACCTGCACCAGATGATGACCTTCCATTCTAAAATTAGACATTAGACTAATTTCTTATTTCATAAAAAGACTTTGTTTGAGGTTAAATACCTTTGCAAAGTCTTTTTAATTATTATTAGCGATGTCTAATGTCTAATTTTATGCAACACCCCCTCAGTATTCAGCGTTCTAAGGTGAAAAATTTAAAGTTATGTTGATTAAAAAATTTCTATTTGCTTTTATTATTCTTTCGTTATTCATAACGGCCTGTGAAGAACCTACTTATACGCCTAAGCCTCGGGGATATCCGAAAGTAACGTTACCTACAAAAGCGTATCAAAAGTTTGATGAGAAATATTGTCAATTCACTTTTGAATATCCTACTTATGCCACAATTGAGCAGGATACTTTATTTTTTGATGAAAAAGCACCTTCTGATTGTTGGTTTAATATTAAAGTAAAAGGTTTGAATGCTGAAATTCATTGCAGTTATTATAATATTGGCGGAAAAAATACTTTTGAAAAACTGAAAGGAGATGCCTTTCAATTGGCAGGAAAGCACAATATCAAGGCTGATTATATTGATGAATTGCCTATAAGTAAACCGAATGGCGTGAACGGATTTGTGTTCAATATTGAAGGGCCGGCGGCGTGCCCATTTCAATTTTATTTATCGGATAGTACGCGCCATTTTATGAGAGGTGCTTTGTATTTCGATGCAAAATCGCAGCCTGATTCGCTAAAGCCCATCATTGATTTTATGAAAACGGATATGATGCAAATGGTGAATACATTTGAATGGAACAAATAAATATTTCTGTTTCGTTTGGGCGCAAAAAAAAGCTCAATGCACTTTTGAAAGGCATTGAGCTTTTTTAATACATAACTTTATGAAGTTTTTATTTACTCCATTCAGCGATTGACTTTTCATTCATACGAACGTAGTCATTATTTTTTGCTTCTTGAGCCAAAGCTAATGAGCGTTTAGCCGATTCAATAGCACCTTTTTTATCGCCTAATTTCGCTTGTACCAATGATTTGTGGCGCAACATCCAGAAACGCTCACCTTTAGCAATTGCTTTGTCCACGAATTCAAGTGCTTGTTTGGCATCTTTACCTGAATCAAAATAATATTGAGACATTGCAAAATAATCATTTTGAGATGGACCATCCAACTTTTGCTTGATTTGAGCCATTACTTTGCTATCAACATCGTTGGTGAAAGGGATACGAACTACCGTATTTTCCCAAGCAATTTCGATATCAGCAGATGTGTTAGTGATATTGGAAACACCCATTGTGAATGATTCAACTGTCAATGGGTTATTGATAGTTTTGACATTCACTTTAAGGACATCATCTTCTGGCTTGTAACCGAATACGCTTACTGCGGGGTTCTTGTTGAAAATAATTTCCCAAGAGTCTTTTCCAGGTTTTGTCATTAAAACATAAGTACCTTTCGCCAATCCTTTACCCATGATAGTAATGGAGTCAGTGGTAGTCACTTTAGTAGCACTATTAGCTCCTGTGCGCCATAATTCACCAAAAGGAACAACATCACCACCGAAAATTTTACGACCTTTCATTGCAGGGCGGCTGTATTCAATTTTGATTTCTGTCATACCTACTTTAGAGGTAACGGTAGAAGCAGGACTTGGTGCCGGCGTTTCGAGTTGAGCTTGACTTGTATAACTCAGTAATAAAAATGCTCCGATACTGAGGGGTGTTAAAAACTTTTTCATAATCAGTCCAATTTTGGTTTAAAATAATGATTAAATAAAAAATAAAAATCAGGCTGTAAAACTATTCTTTTACAACCTGATTTTTAAGTAATCTCAAGAAAAAACAGCGTTTTTAGATAAAAGTTTAAATAAGTAAGCTGAATTTTATCGGTAGTTACTCAAAATTGAGTAAGCCAAATCGGTAGTTCTTACCTTGTTCGCCATAAATAGCCATATCTCTTCTGCCTATTTGGCGACAAATCTTCGGCCGTGTCACCACACCTTCTTCTTTATTTTGAAATAAAGGAGAGCGTTTTACTTGACCTGTTCTATCTACTTCTGCCAAAACCACCACAGAGTATTTATCCGGTTCATCGGTATATATTTTTTTACTTTTGGGATCCAAATTGCGAGGATCTTCATTGTAAATAAAATATAACTTATCTGCCACCGTACTCATTGCATAGGATGAATAAATACCTCCATCATTTCTTGAAAGTTGGCGTTTAGGTATGCGTGCAGTCCAATCTATTTCACCATCAGGGCGAATATTTACCACTATGATATCATTATAATTGAAATAATAATCAGCTTGTCGATTATTAAAACGATTGTAAGGCGAATAAAATGGTGAATAGAACGGCGAATAAAAAGGATCGTACCAACCGTAAGAATAAGGATTGCCAAAACGATTGGTGAGGTTATTATACCGTTCTTCTATATAATATTGTTCTGCAATCATGATAGCACCTCCATCACTACGCAAAATCAGTTTATCAAGAGAATATGAAGGTAATTCTGCTTCTTTTTCCTTATTATTCACCATAGCAGCAGCTTTGGCTTTTTCTTTATTCCGTTCGGATAGATTTTCAGTGAGGAAATTAAAGTCAAACTCACGCGTACTCATGCTTGACATGTCCTTCGAATTCGGATTTATCTTGAAAAAACAAGTTCCTTTTACGCTCGAAGCACTTTTATCAGAGTAGAAACCACTGAATACAAGGTCACCATCATCGGCAACTCTGAAAGTTAAATCAGTGATAAACTTTTCCTTCAAGTTAATTTTATATTCTTGAACATCGCTGTCTTTCATATAGGTTACTAAATCATACTGATAAGTTGGTCGTCCACTTTTTGACAATTTGTTAGACCCCTCAGTATAAACAACTCCCAGAAGGAAAACATTCCCATTTTTATCAACTTGATACTCATCTACGCTGAAATTATTTTTACCAAAAGGCAGTTTCGCGTTTTTATTCCATACTTCAGTGAAGTCACTGTCATAGACAGTGAGGGTAAACTCTTGTTGCCTTTTTTCACTTGCTTGCTTGGTGAAGACCACCATTTTAGAACTATCTCTTGAAATGGCATAGCTAAAAACGTCTTGTTTCTCTCTATTGGTATCATCTTGCTCTCCAATTTTAACAATCTCTTTACTCAAAGTAAGTGTTTGATTATTGATTCTTTGGGCAAAAAGATATGTTTTTTCATGCTTTTCATTGTAAAAATAGCTTAATAACCACAATTTACCTTGTAGCATTACCACATCTTTCAAAAAGCGTTCTTTTCCTTTATAATCCAAATCGAGCTCCTTGTCGCGCACGAGTTTCATGTTGCCATCGTAATATTCCACAATAGCTTTGATGCTTCCTGAGCCTAAAACGCCACTTTTGCGAATACGCAGCGCATAAAAACCGCCCCCCTCAGTAGCCACTATCTTTTGAAGTTCAGTATTGGAGGGTTCTTGATATGGATTACTCCACTTCACATGGGTTCTATTACTGAAAATATTATTGTCCACTTGGGCATTTACCATGTTCACGAAGCCCAATAATAAAAGGGCAATACAAAATTTTATAGTTCTCATAATTGAATTTTTAAAAACAAAAAATGAAGATAAAATTAAAAATGTAATAATAATAATAAATTTTAAAGGCTTATTTCGACAGATAACGCTTGATTTGTGAAAACGAAGGTCATTTTAAAGACCCATTTCAGCCTTATTTTTGTTTACATAACTCCACGCCTAAAACAACATTAAATAGGAAAGAAAAAACATTTTTCTTTAGTTAAATTTTTCATAAAATTTTGATTTAGAGTGGTTTAGCCATTTTTAGGGCATAGTTTCAGCATACTATTTATCAAAATATGTCAAGTCACAGAAATTCAAAAATGCTTTAGAAAAAGTAAAATATAAAGTATTCATTGAATGGCATAAGGATTGCTTATGTTAAAAACATATTTCATCCAACAACAACTGATAATGAGAAAGACTATAATTCCTAACATACTACTATTTATACTTATTGCCGCCGCTGATATCAACGCTCAGCCAATGGCAGCAAAAACAAGTGCAAGTGGCTCTAAATCAGCTTTACCTGCATCTATTGACCGCCAATTTAAAAGAGACGCAGCACGCATGGCTTTGCGACTTGATGCCGAAAAAGAAGATGCTCGTTACTTACCCGTGGCAATCAGCCGCGATAATATCAATAGTCTTTATAAAGCCCTAAGTAATATTTATATCACTGACGAAACTGGAAAATCCATTGCTCGGTGCAATATTCGTACATTCCCTAACCCATCTATCGATCACATTGTTATTATTTTCAAGAAAAATGTGGACTGGGCAACGCCCTTACGTCAAGGTGTTACCGAAACGAGTAACAAAGAACTTAATAAATTGCTCGATCAATACGATCTTGTAATTGAAAAATACGTTCAGTGGAACGAGACGCAAGATGCTATAACATTGCGCTCAAAAGAACCACTTAATATGGCTGCATTAGCGGATCAGTTTGATGATATTCCAGGTGTTGTACAAATTGATTTGGGTTTACCTAAATTCGGGGGCAATGATATCAAAGCTAAGCGTGTTACGGGTGGTTGGGAAATAGATTTTATATACGCTTTTGGTGCGACTGCTGGCGGTGGCGGCAAACAACATATCTGGAAATTCAAGGCTTTGGATAACGGTCAAGTCACTCTTTTAAAAGAAATGGGCGAACCTTTGCCTACTTGGATGCGTTGCGATAATGAAAATAAGCAAATCGCTTCTAAAGGGTAAACTTAAAAATGCAATAAAAAAGCTCGAATTCAGCTGAGTTCGAGCTTTTTTTATTGGTTAAATTTTACAAATCATCTTACTTTTAAAAAAGCTTCAGCCAATTCTAAACCTCGTATTTGAGCATCAATATAACTGTAGAGTTGTTCGTAATCCCCTTGGGCGTGTTTTAAAAAGCCTGAGGCTTGACCGTAAATAGCTGGGAGTTTCAGTTTTTTAATGCAATAAAAGCCATCTAAAAAGTTTTTAATACCTCCTGAAACAATTATTTGAGAACAACGGATATTTTCACCCAATTCTTCAACGATTGTATTTGTGAAATCTACCATTTCAATGGCTGTATGACCAATATGTGCCAATGAGTCATAGGCTTCTTGGCGAGCCTCACCCCCCCTCAGTAATTCGAGCTTTGAGAAGCTTGTTCCGCCTGCTGCCGCAAAGTCCACGGCTTCTAAAGGGAGTTGTAATAGAGCTTTGAGGCTATTATAACCAAAGCCTTGTCCCACTTCTTTGACAACAATCGGAAAATCGCAATGCTCTATAATAGTTTCAATGGTTTCAAGTGGAGGACGTTGGAATCTATCACCTTCAGGCTGTAACCATTCCTGCATTGGGTTTACGTGGATGATTAGACCATTTGTTCTAATTTTATCCATCATTTTATTAATCAGAAAAAGCTCCTTTCTATCTATTAAAAGCTCCAATTGAGCAATGCCCAAATTGGCATACAAAGCTTGATTATCACCAATTATACCTCTAACATTAAAATCGGCTAAATAATCATCAGAATACAATAATTGTCGGCAAGACCCTAAACCCATTCCAAAACCAAAATCTTTGCAGGCACGAGCAAGATTTTGATTGATAATACGCGCTTTTTCTGTGCCTCCTGTCATGCTACTCACCCAAAGTGGTGCGTTAAAAGTATGATTGAGAAAGGTAAAAGGCTTTAGGCTACCCTTCGCAGGGTGTGCGGCAAAAAGTGGCTCGTAGTAAAATCTACTATCCAGTGCATTGATTTGGGATTTAAATGCCAAATCAATATGATCCTTTTTTCGACTCTCCGCTGTGGGGTCAGTATCGGGTAAAAGGATTTTATTTTCTAAATTTTCCAAAAAAAGATTGTTTTATTTTAAAAAATAGGACAAATGTTCTAAAAGTTCTTTTGGTTTTTCAGCATGTACCCAATGCCCGGCACCTTCGATGGTTTCTAAAGTTGCTTTTGGGAAAAAGGTGTGAATCGCCGTCATATCTTCGTCTTTGACGTAATCTGATTTTCCACCTCTGATGAACACAGTTGGTTTTAAAAAAGGATAACCCTCTGGTGCCTTTAAAATATTCTCATAATCACGGTGCAAAATATCCAAATTCATTTTCCATTCAAAGCCCCCGCCTTCAGCATCTGTTTTACGAGATAAATTTTTTAATAGAAATTGGACAGTGCCAGAATCGTTATTCAATACATCCATCAAATATGCCTCTGCTTCTTTTCTATCTTGTAGCGTACTTAAATCCAAATTCATTAAAGCATCAAATATTTCTTCGTGCCCACTTGGGTATTGTTTCGGCGCTATATCAATGACCGCTAATTTTTTAACAGAATCGGTATGGTTGAGCGCAAATTGCATGGCAACTTTACCACCCATCGAATGTCCGACTATTCGTGCTTCATAAATCCAATGAGCTTGCATAAACTCAGCTAAATCATCAGCTAAAAGCTGGTAAGTAAACTCGTCATCCGTTTGTGGGCTTCGCCCATGATTTCGAAGGTCGAGAATGAAAACGGTGTAATCTTCGCTGAGCTTTTTAGCAGTGGTTTGCCAATTATCCAGCGTGCCAAACAAGCCGTGAAGGATAATAACGGGCTCTCCTAAGCCAAATTCTTTATAGTTTAAATCAATCATAAAAGGATGTTAGACAATAGATGTAAGATGTTAGACTGCTAAATTATTGACAATCAAACGCTTACATACAAAAATTTCGCTGCTGCTATTTGTTCAAAATATTTTTGTTGAAAGAGGAACTATCCAAGTTTTTGAATACCCCCTCAGTATAAAGCACCTTAAAACGGGCAAAAAGCTCTTCGGAATACCAACCCAGTTCACGCGTTTTTTTTATGACTTCGGTATGTTCTGGGTTTTTGTAAGCGTAGTTTTTCATAGCTTCCATATTTTCCCAAATTGAAAAAGTTGCCTGCTGCATAATGGGCACTTCACCAATGCCGATGCTTAATTTATTTCCATCAGCATTTTCCATGGAATGGCTCGTAGTGCGTGTAAAACGTAAAAAATCAATTATAAATCTAGGTTTTACAGTACCACGAGTCAAAACAGCGATGGATACTGAGGGGTCATCTTGTTCTGATTTTTTAAAAGGTTCTTGACCGTCCCATTTTCCATGAGACATAATTGGTTGTAAAAATACAGTAAAGATTTCTTTTGACTGGCTTTGATAGGATTGAAATATCTTATTTTCATTTAAAAAAGATCG
>JANPHO010000593.1:0-4552 GCA_031424515.1 Saprospiraceae bacterium | reverse complement strand
TTTCACCCAAGTTCATCCCATAGATTATGTTACCCGTAAAGATGGTGAGCCGTTTGAAAAACAAGATTATTATTCAGACCCCTCAGTATTCAGAAGCACTTTTGCTAAATTTTATCGCAAAACTGACTTATTTATCAATTGTATCTTTTACGATAAACGTGCTCCAGCTTTTTTCACTGTGGAGGATATGCGACAGCCTGATTTCAGAATTAAAACCATCGCCGACGTTTCATGCGATATAGTGCCTTATTCATCCGTGCCCTCTACCATAAAATCCTCTACAATTGCAGACCCATTTTATGGTTTTGATCCTTTTAAAAATGCAGAGTCGGATTCGCCATTCGCTGGCAATGCTGTGACTATGATGACCATTGATAATTTACCTAATGAATTGCCTCGTGATGCATCCAATTACTTCGGTGAGCAATTTATTATTAATATTCTACCGGAATTACAAGCCATTCAACGGGGTGAAAGCTCTAAAATAATTGAAAGAGCAACTATCACGCGCAATGGTAAATTAACTGAAAAATATGCGTATTTACAGGATTTTGTTGATAATAAAGAATAATCACTATGAAAATATCAGTAATCAATACAGGCTTTTTTAAATTGGATGGCGGGGCTATGTTCGGCGTAGTGCCCAAAAGAATGTGGGAAAAACTGAATCCCCCCGACGACAATAACCTCTGTACATGGGCGATGCGCTGTCTTTTAATTGAAATGGAGAATCGTAAAATACTCGTCGATACGGGCATCGGCGACAAGCAAGACCCGAAATTCAGAAGCCATTTTGAGCCTTCGGGCGATGATACTCTATTGAAAAGTCTTGAAAATAAAGGTGTTTCTCCTTCAGATATTACGGATGTCTTTTTTACACATTTACATTTCGACCATTGTGGTGGAGCGGTGAGTAAAAATGAAAGCGGGGAGCTCTACCCTACTTTTCCGAATGCAACTTATTGGACAAATAAAAAACACTGGAATTGGGCGAATAATCCCAATCCAAGGGAAGCCGCTTCCTTTTTAAAAGAGAATTTTGAATCTTTAAAAGCGCGAAAACACATTAAATTCGTAGATTTCAAGCAAAATATCGAACTTTTCCCAAATTTCAACGTTTTTTTTAGCAATGGTCATACGGAAGCCATGATGTCAGTGAAAATCAATTTTAATAATAAATTACTGTTTTATTGTGCTGATATTATCCCCTCTTCATGGCACGTGAATTTGCCTTATGTGATGGCATATGATATTCGTCCTTTAGAAACGTTGAAAGAGAAAGCGCTTATTTTAGAACAAGCTGCTACTGAGGGGTGGTATTTAATTTTTGAACATGACCCTTTTACAGAATGCGCAACTGTTAAAAAAGACGAACGAGGACGTATTACATTGGCTGAAAAGATGAGTTTGTCTGAAATTGTACAATAAGTTACACATCTTATTCAGCAATATAAATATATTTTTAACTTTGCCCATCTTCTCTATTAGCGCTTAAAATCAATACATTCAAATTGTTAAGTTTCAATATCCCCATAATAGATTAGTTGTCAATAACTTATCTAATGCATCCACCATCAATTTTAAAATTTTACGCTACAAGCATTTCAATCAATCACTCAATTTTAGTATGAAAATTAATAACATTACATTCTCAAATTTATCAATTTTAGCTTTCCTTATAATCGCTTCTTTTGAAAACTGCACAACAACAAAACAAAATACTCCAGTTTTAAAAACGCCAAATACTGAGGGGGTACAACCAAGACCTGCTTCACAAAGCAATACGGTCACTGAAAAGAAAATAGAATATGAACGTTGGCAACAACGAGCAGAATATACTATGAATATGGATTTTGACCACACTAAACATCAATATTCTGGTACTCAAAAATTGGTTTATTACAATAACTCAACGGATGAATTGGATAAAGCATTTTACCACCTTTATATGAATGCTTTTCAGCCTGGCAGTTCGATGGATGTCAGAAGCAGAACTATTTCAGACCCTGACCCTCGCGTAACAGACCGAATTTCAAAATTAAAACCCAACGAAATTGGTTATTTAAAGATAAAATCATTGACAATGAATGGCAAACCTTGTCAATTTGAAACAGTTGGAACTATTTTAGAAGTGACGCTGCCCGAAAAAATAGCCCCCCTCAGTAAAGTCGTGTTTGAATGTGAATTTGATGGGCAAGTGCCTATCCAAATTCGCCGAAACGGGCGCAATAGCCGCGAAGGTGTTGACTATTCGATGGCACAATGGTATCCTAAAATGTGTGAATACGATTATCAAGGTTGGCACGCGAACCCTTATGTGGGTAGAGAGTTTTACGGCATTTGGGGAGATTTTGACGTGACTATCAATATTGACCAAAAGTTCACTTTAGGTGGAACGGGTGTTTTGCAAAACCCTACTGAAATAGGCAAAGGCTACGCTGAAAATGCGACGCCAAACCCTGTGAATGGCAAACTAAAATGGCATTTTAAGGCTCAAAATGTGCATGATTTTATGTTCGGAGCTGATACAGAATATAAGCACGTAACTAAAAAAGCTGATGATGGCACAATGATGCATTTCTTCTATATTCCGAGTGAAAAAACGGAAAGTTGGAAGCAATTACCTGATATAATGGCGAAAGTTTTCTCTTTTGCGCGCGACCATTATGGGCAATATCAATACTCAGATTTTGCATTTGTGCAAGGCGGTGACGGTGGCATGGAATACGCAATGTCCACATTGATTACAGGCGAGCGTCCTCTTTCAAGCCTTGTTGGTGTATCCGTACATGAGCTATTTCACTCATGGTATCAAGGAATGTTGGGTTCAAATGAGAGCCTTGTATCGTGGATGGACGAAGGTTTTGCGTCTTTTGCATCGAATTATACTATGAATTATCTTAAAGGATTGGGCTTAATTCCGGGTCAAAAAGTTGAAAAAGACCCGATGTACAACGATGTACAAGGTTATTGCCGTTTCGCATTATCGGGTAGAGAGGAAGCAATTTCAATGCATTCTGATCATTTTGTAACGAATACAGCCTTCAGCATCGGTTCTTATGTTAAAGGAGCTACTTTTTTACAGCAAGTGAAATATATCATAGGAGAGAATAATTTCAATAAAGGCTTTTTACAATATTTTGATACATGGAAATTCAAGCATCCGAACGCCAATGATTGCATTCGAGTCTTTGAAAAAGTATCGGATTTAGAATTAGATTGGTTCAAAGAATATTTCGTCAATACCACACACACTATTGATTATGCCGTTTATTCAGTCAATGAAAATGATAAAAGGACTAAAGTAGTGCTTAAAAAAGTGGGTGTTATGCCCATGCCTTTAGATGTAGTGGTCACTTATGAAAACGGTACAACTGAAATGTATTACATTCCGCTCGATATACTGAGGGGTGAAAAACCCAATGAAAATCCTAACCAAAAACGCACTGTTTTACCACGGTGGCAATGGGTGAATGGCAGTTATGATTTTGATATCAATTCCGATAGAAGTAAAATTGCTAAAATAGAAATTGATCCAAGCAATAGAATGGCTGATGTAAATCGGGAGAATAATAATTGGAAAAGTGTAAAATAGTATTGAGAATTGAGTATTGAGTATCAAGACATCTGAATTTAGATTTCTTGATACTCAATTCTACGTTATTTAAAATAAAAATCAACACACGCTTTTAATCCCTCCTCATAACTCGTTGGTTTGAAATTAAATGTTTTTTCAAATTTATCGGAATTGAATTCGTATTCAAAATTGTATTGATACATCATCTCTTTCATCTCTTTTAAAATAGGTATAAATAAACTCAAAACACTCAACATAAAACCACCCAAAGCCATTAATTTAGGCTTTTTACCCGTTAAAATAGCCGTTTTCTCTACAATTTCACGACCCGTCAAAGCATTTTTAGCGGTAGGCAAATGCCAAACTTGATTATCTGCTCGGGCATCAGTACCCATTATTAAAAGGGCTTTTGCGATATCAAGAGTATAAGTAAAAGAATGTTTTACATCGGGATTGCCCATCCATTGAGCCGATTTACCTTTTGCCATATTCATAAAAACTGTTTGAGAAATCATACTTGTGCTACAATCTGGTCCGTAAAAATCGGCTGCTCTGGCGATACACCCCCTCAGTATTTTATGCTCAAAAGCACTCATTAAAAGTTGAGCAACCTCCGCCCGAACTTTACCTTTTTCACTACATGGGTTTATGGGCGTTTGTTCAGTCATAGCACCCGTCACCTGACCATACATGTACACATTATCTACAAAAACCAGTTTTGCGTTGGATGCCACGCATGCATCAATGGTGTTTTGCATCAAGTGCACCCAATCACGTTTCCATACTTTTATGTTGTACTCTAAGCCGACTAAAAGATAAACAACTTCTGAACCCGCCACCGCATTTTTCAAACTCTCAGCATCCAATACATCTGCTGCAACATTTTCCCAAGTGCCGTTTGGCTGCGGTTTTCGACTGATACCTCTTACTTTATATCCTTTATTGATTAACTCATGAGCCAGTAATTTGCCAATG
>JANPHO010000592.1:0-4429 GCA_031424515.1 Saprospiraceae bacterium | reverse complement strand
CGCCCCTTTTGAGGTCTGAAAACCATCGCAATACGCCTGAGCCATTGCTGCTGATAATTCTGGATTTTCACCGAAAGTACCATTTACACGATTCCAACGCGGCTCAGTGGCAATATCTACTTGAGGTGAAAGGGCGGTAGCGATACCCAAAGCACGATATTCAGCGGCGCCAATTTCGCCAAAACGTTGCACCAAAGCTGGGTTAAAAGTGGCAGCCATACCCAACGAACTCGGCCACATCGAAATGAGTCCACCTGCACCCGCATTGTATTCCATGGTTGAAACAGTGCCGTGACGTGGGTCGGAACTGTTATTGGCAGGAATACCTAAGCCAATACTTTCACAAAAAACTTGCACATTATTATTCCACTTGGCAGCCGTTTCGGGTGATAGCACAGTGGTAATCAATACATGACGAAGGTTGTCTTTTTGTAAAAATTCTTTTTGTTGGTCGGTTAAAAGGGTCGCATCCGTTTCGCTTTGTTTAAAAGGTTTTCCACCGTAAGTACCCGCAAAATAACCACCAGCACGAGCTGGAATAGATTGATGGCGACTGTACAACATCAAACCCGCAATTTGCTCAATTGAGAGTTTAGAAGCCAAATCTTTAGCCCTCACTTCGTAAGGCAAGCGCCAATCTTCGTACTTATCTAATTTGCCATTTTTATTTAAATCTTTAAATGACAAACCATTGATTTTGAGTATTTTAATGCCAGACGTAGGAGAATAACCGAGCGTTTGACCACCTTTGTTTTGAACCAGAACGAAAGGTGCATTTTGACTTTTTATCTCCATCATAAAGGAGACAATTGCTAAAATCGTAAGAACTTGTTGTTTAATCTTCATTTTAAGAGAATATTATATTTTACGGCAAAATCTACCATACATCAAATATAAGGATACCTTACAATTTTTTCTAATTGCACAATACTTATTTTCGACACTTAGCCTAAAGTATTCGATAGTTGAGCTACCCCTCAGTATTTTTAATAAAAAAGCCCTTTACAGTCTTGCGATACTATAAAAGGCTTTTATTTTATTAAAATTAAAAACTATACTCCACTAAACACTTGAAAACCACCATCCACGCTTATCGTCGTGCCGGTTACAAACGCAGAAGCGTCGCTTAAAAGCCAGACCAATGCACCTATCAATTCTTCGGGTTTACCCATGCGTTTGAAAGGCGTATTTTGAACAATCAAATTACCTCTTTCGGTATAACTACCATCAGGATTGGTCAATAGCGTGCGATTTTGTTCCGTTAAAAAGAAACCCGGAACAAGGCTATTCATCCGCACTTTATCGCCATAACGATTTGCCATTTCCACTGCAAACCACCGTGTATAAGAATCAATAGCCGATTTTGCCATACTATAACCCAAAACCCGTGTAATTGCATTTTCAGACGAAACAGATGAAATATTGACAATGGCGCCGCCATTTTTAACAATTTCAGGTCCGAATATTTGAGTCGGAACAAGCGTGCCCCAAAGATTCAATTCCATGACTTTGCGCATACCATCCATATTGAGGGCAAAAACATCCGCACCTGGTTGAACCACCGCTTCGGGCATATTTCCCCCTGCCCCATTCACCAAGCCATCTATTTTACCGAAAGCATCCAGCATTTTTTGTTTAGCGGCTTGCAATTGCTCCTCGTTTGTTACATCTGCAACCAACGCAATAGCTTTTCCTCCACTTTGATTAATGGCATCTGCTCTTTCTTGAGCGATATCCGCTTTTCTACCTAAAATACCGACTGCGCCACCTGCTGCGGCTATCCCCTCAGTAAAAGCCTTACCTAAAATCCCTGTGCCACCCGTTACGATAATAGCTTTATCTTTTAAAGTAATTTGTTGGTTCATAATTTTGATATTTTAATTTTAGGCGATAGGTGATGTGTGATGGGCGAGCGAAGAAGCAACTACTTTGATGTATGCTAAAACTACTCCCTCTTCACTCACTTATTGCCCATCACTCATCACCTATCGCCTAAAATTAATTAAACTAATATTTAAACACTTTTCCACCCGCCATGACTTCTTGCGTTTTTTCATCAAAAGTCACTTTTAAGCCTGTGCGATAAGCGGCATTGGACATAATAGTAGCGATTGAGTGCTGATAGCCTGCTTCTATAGGGCCATTTGGCGTTTTACGGCTACGGACGCATCCCATCCAGTTTTTAACGTGGTTGAAAGTCAATTCATCTCCGCCTGTATTGGCATCCGTTGCTACTTTTAATCCTTCTAATTTAAATGGTGTCAATAAATTCGCTTTTAATCCCATTGCTGCCGCTTCACGCTCACGCAATCCACCTGTGGCAGAGATTTCATTGGTATCCAAGTTAATCATACCGCCGTTGGAGTAGTATAATTCCTTTGTTTCACCCGCAGAGTTCGAGAAACGAGACGTGAATTGCACTTGAAATCCTGAACTCATATCCGCTGGACCATAATCAAAAACAACGGTTAAAGTATCCGCATTTTTACGACCATCATTCCATTGATAAATACCACCATTGGCTACTACACTGCGCGGGTGCGCCAAGCCACTGAACCAGTGAACTGTATCAATTTGGTGGCTCATCCACTGACCCGGGATACCTGATGAATAAGGCCAAAATAAGCGATATTCCAAATATTTGCGCGGGTCAAAAGTATCAGCGGGGCGATTGATAAGGAAACGCTTCCAATCTACATCTGACTCTTTCAAAATTTTGGTTAATTCAGGACGGCGCCAGCGACCGGGTTGATTGACATTCCACATCAACTCTACCATCACAATAGGGCCAAATTTGCCTGATTTTATATATTCTTCGGCTGCATGGTAATTAGCACCACTGCGGCGTTGAGAACCAATTTGCACGATTTTACCCGATTCTTTTACGGCTTTTAAAACAGCGCGATTATCTGACATTGTTTCAGCTAAAGGCTTTTCTGTATAGGTATCGCAACCCGCTTTTACTGCTTCAATTGTATGAATAGCGTGTTGGAAATCCGCAGTACTGATAAAAACGGCATCTGCCATTTTAGATGCATATAGCTCATCATTATTACGGAACATTTTAATATCCGTACCCAATTGCTTATCAATAAAAGCCTTGCCTTCTTCGCGTCGGCGATTCCAAATATCAGAAACACCCACCATTTCAAAGTTCATTTCTTTCATCAAAGCTTTGAAAGGAGGAATATGTGAGGCTTTGTGGCGGTCAGAAAACCCCACAGTAGCCACCCGAACGCGGTCATTTGCTCCAATAATACGAGCGTAAGACTTCGGGCTAAAAGCGATTGCACCGAGGCTGGCAAAAGCTGCATTTTTAGCAAAATCACGTCTATTCATTGTTTTTTATTGAAATTTTAAATGAAAAATTATTTTTTTAATTGCTTTATTGTGTTTTCAAGCGCCAATACTGAGGGGTCACTATTTTCTAAGAGCCGTTGCTTTTCTTTAAATTTTTCATACTCTTTATTAGCAATATCTTCTGCCAAAGCCCGTGAAATGCGCCCAGCATCCATCAATATTTCTCTTTCGTTGATGGTCAAAAGGTCATGGAGTTTTTTCATCCAATCGCTCATATACATCACTTTTTGTTGTAAAGCTTGAGATTCCGCAAAAACTAAATACTGCTCCGCGAGTAAATTCAACTGCTTCATTTCAAACTCATCCAAGTAGTTTTTAGCAACAGTCACATCGCTTTTTTTAATTTTATCGCCACTCCAAGTCGTCAAGCCCATATTGGGCAATTCTGCGTTGGCTCGCGTAGCAATGATTTCCGCCGCCGTGTGTTGGTGAATCGCCCAATGAAATTTATTTTGAATAATGGCATAAAACTCGCGTGTTGCATCTGCACTTTCCACATAATCCACACTGGTTCTGAATATTTCACGCACTTTATAATAAAAATTCTTCTCCGAAATCCGAATATCTCGGATGCGCTCCATCAATTCCTCGAAGTAGTTGCGCTGTCCGCCGTTTTTCAATCGTTCATCATCGAGGGTAAAACCTTTAATGATATATTCTTTTAAACGCTTGGTTGCCCAAATCCTGAATTGCGTACCCTGTTGCGATTTCACACGATAACCCACGGAGATGATAACATCAAGGTTAAAAAACTTCGTTTTATACTTTTTACCGTCTGTGGCAGTAGTCAAGTATTCCTTGACAACTGAATTTTCCTCTAACTCACCTTCATTAAACACATTTTTAATGTGCAAACTAATATTCTGTTTGCTGGTTTGAAAAAGGTCCACCATCTGCGCTTGCGACAGCCACACCGTTTCACCGTCAATGCGGACATCCACTTTTGTCTGCCCGTCCCCGCTTTGGTAAATAATAATGTCAGAATTATTTTCCATCATCTGTAAATTTAAATTTATAATGTTTCATTTTTCGAGGGTTTAGTGTATAGTTTTTAGTGGCTCTAAAACTA
>JANPHO010000591.1:0-1887 GCA_031424515.1 Saprospiraceae bacterium | reverse complement strand
CAATGAAATCCGTTTGATGGTTGTGGATGCACTGAATCGCAACACTGGTATCAATCGATATGCAGATGGTAATTATGTGCAAGAGGAGCGTATTCGCTCGCTTGGGCGGTACGGAATGCTGTCTTTTACCTATTTTTTTAGCGATAAAAGCGTTAGAAAGGGTAATAAAGGTGGCAAAATGAAGAGGAGAGAGGAAGGCAATGATTTTTAAAATATTGAAAGCCCTTTTTTACCCCCCAATTGTAAAAAATACTGGATTTTAACTTTAACAAAAGGCCCCTCAGTATCAACCGCAAAACGGTGAATCTGAGAGGCTTTTTTTACGTATAATATTTTTTGAAAAGCGGCAATTTTATTGATCAATTATTTTTAAATCTGTTTTATTCTTAATATATTACGTGCCTTTTTACATTTAAACATGAAATAACTAACCTAATCGCTTCAAAAAATGGAACAAATAAGAAAGTTTTTAGAAAACTATGCACCTTTAACGGATGAGGAATGGAATCTACTTTTGAGTAAAACGTTGGTATATAGATTAAAAGCGGGGGATTTTCTATTGAATGAGGGTAAAGTTTGCACAATTATGGGCTTTGTTGAGTCGGGCGTTTTGAGAACATATTATGTCGATAAATTAGGTAGGGAAAAATCTATGTTCTTTCATTTTGAAAGAGTACCAATTTCTGATTTTGAAAGTTTTATCAAACAAAAACCTTCTAAATGTTATATACAGGCAGTAACTGATTCGGTCATTTATACAATAAACCTTGCTGATAGAGAGTATTTAATGAATAGATACCCCGTTTTTGAAAGGATAAATCGAAAAATGATTGAACACTTTTATATTTTCATGATGGATCGTTTAAAAGATTTTATTTTTTTATCAGCTGAAGAGAGGTATCTAAAACTGATTGAAAAAAGGCCTGATATTTTTCAAAAACTGCCTTTAGGTTATATTTCAGAATACATAAATATCAAACCTCAGTCACTTAGTAGGATAAGAAAAAAATTAGCAAAACGCACTATTTAACATAGGTTAAACGGAATTGAATAAGGCGGCCTTATATTTGCAAGATATAGTATAGATAGTTTACTTTATTTATGGTATAAAAAAAATTATTCAAACAAATAAACATCATTTTACGCAGGCTGTTGGTGCACACCAATAGCCTTTTTTATGCTTTATTTTAAAATCAATACATCAACTTTTTCAAATTATCCATATACCCTCGGCTGACCCTTACAACATCATTATTCTGCATAATGACATCGTAACTGCTCACATATTTTTGAACTTCTTTGATGAATTTTAAATGAATCAGTGACGAACGGTGTACTCTGATAAAGCTATTCGGATTGAGTTTTGTCTCTAAAGTGCTGATGCCATAATTGCTCAAATAAGTCCCATTGAGCGTAATGAGGCGGGAGTAATCACCATCGGCTTCAATCCAAATGATGTCTAAAACGGCAATATTGATGAGTTTTTGACCAATTTGTACCAATATCCTTTCGGGATAGTGGGCGGTATTGATTAAACTTTCGGCTAATGGTAAAACGGGATTGGTTTGTTCATCACTTCTGATGCGTTGAATGGCGTGTTTGAAACGCTCACGGGTGTAGGGTTTTAACAAATAATCAACGGCGTGCACCTCAAAGGCTTGAAGGGCATATTTATCATAAGCGGTGGAAAATATGATTTGCGGTATTTCATCCAAATGCTGCAAAACATCAAAACCCGAAAGTCCAGGCATTTGGATATCCAAAAAAATCAAATCGGGCTTGAATTCATTGATGACTTTAATCGCATCCACGCCATTATTGGCTTCACCAACGACAATCAGCGTTGGATATTCCGTCAAATATTGTTTAATCAGCGTCCGACCTGCG
>JANPHO010000590.1:0-4118 GCA_031424515.1 Saprospiraceae bacterium | reverse complement strand
ATTTATAAAAAGGCTATCATGACGATATTCTATACGTTGACCAGTTGTAATGAAATAAAATAAGCTCAAAAATATTATAAGTGATAGTCGCATTGATGATATTGTCTATGTTAAAAATTTTTAGTTCATTGAAAACATACTTTCTTTTAAATTTTCATAGGGAAGTTAGTATCAATTATAAAGAGAATTAAGCGTCAGCTACCCCCTCAGTATTTAGAGTAATTTTTTCAAATAAGCGATACTATCCGTCATCAATTGCGTTTCAGATTTGAACATCGGGCGCCAAATATTGGCAGCGGGTAACTTCATACTGAACGCTTCAATGCTGATGATGCCTTTATAATCCATGGATTTTAAGGTCTTTATAATCTTCTTAAAATCCGTGTGTCCCTTTCCGAGTGTACTCCTATCGTTTTCAGAAAGTTGAACGTGGACGAGTTGATTGCCACATTTTTTAATCGCTTTGGATAAATCTTTTTCCTCAATATTGGCGTGAAAAGTATCGAACATCACTTTACAATTCGGGTGGTTCACGTCTTTTGCGAAGCGCAGCATATCATCGGTGCAAGTAAAAAGGTAGGATTCAAAACGGTTTAAATATTCAATACCAATAGTGATGTTTTTTGTGGCGGCGTACTCCGAAAGAGCCCTGATATGCTCCACGCCATAAGCCCATTCTTTTTTAGTGGCGGGTTTTCCCGTAAAAACACCTAAAGCAGAATGAATGGGCCCAATCATCAATGATGCACCCATAATGGCGGCGCAATCGAGTGCTTTTTTATTATCGTCTAACGCTTTTTGGCGTACAACCGCATCCATACTGAGGGGGTTGGCATCCGCGCCATTGAAGGTTTCAGCAATGCGTTCCAAGCCTAATGCATCCAATTTTTGTCGCCAAGCGTGCCAAGCGTCGGGATTTAAATTAAAAATGGGTACTTCTACGGCATCGAAGCCGAGGGATTTGATTTCATCCAATACAGGGAAAAGCGACTCATTAATGTCCGTTCCCCATAGTAAAAGGTTCATTCCGATTTTCATTCTTATTGTTTTCAACAAATTTAGGTCTTATTGATTATTTAAAATAGGTGTTTTTTTACTACTTTTGACTGTATTTTGATATTTATTTTTTGATAAAATAAATTTTTAATCAATATTCAGTATATTTTTTAATGAAACCGCTGCTCAAAAAATCTCTCGAAAGCCTTAATCAATCCTACATCGTTAGGACATTGAAAGAGCCACACTTTGACCCTAATTGGCATTTTCACCCACATTATCAACTTTTCACGGTGATAGAAGGAACGGGAACCCGTTTCATCGGTGACGATATTCGGCATTTTGAAGCGGGTGATACGGTGTTTTTAGGACCCAATTTGCCGCATTTATGGCAAAGCGACCGAGCGTATTTTGAGCGCCATTCTACCTTACAAACGCAAGGTATTGTCGTCTATTTTACCGAAGATTTTTTGGGGAAAGAGTTTTTTGAAAAGCCTGAAATGTATGCTTTGAAACAATTGCTGATTAACAGCGAACGGGGTTTGGATATTCAAAACGACTTAAAAAATATATTGGTAGAAGATCTAAAAGAATTGAATCATTTAAGTGGTTTTAAAGGCATTTTAAAATTGCTTTCTATGTTGCACAAATTAGCACAAACCCATGATTATCAATTTATCACGAGCGCAAGTTATGAAAATACGCATAAAATCTCTGAAACAGAGCGGATGCGTTTGGTGCATGAATACGTGATGAAACATTATAAAGAAAAAATCAGCCTATCGGAAGTGGCAGCTTTAGCGAATATGGCAGAAGCCGCCTTTTGTCGCTACTTTAAAAGCCGAACCAATAAGACTTTTTCGGATTTTGTGAGTGAAATTCGCATCGGTCACGCTTGTAAATTGCTGATGAATGACAAAATTTCGGTCGCCCAAGTCTGTTACGAAAGTGGGTACAATACCGTCTCTAATTTTAATAGTCAATTCAAGGCTTTGAAGGGAAAAAGCCCGAAACAATATCAAAAAATGTATGTTGTGGATTGAGTTTTTAAATCAAAACCAACATCATCCAAGTAAATTGAAAATATAATTTTCAATTTACTTGGATGATGTTATCTTTGCAAAATGATTAAACGGTTAATTACTCACAGAATCCTCAGGGATTTAAATTGGTCACCCATAATTGGCTTGGTTGGTCCACGTCAAGTCGGTAAAACTACGCTTGCCCGATATTTGGAAACTCAAATATCTAAACCAACTATTTATCTCGATTTAGAATTGAGGGAAGACTGGTTTAAATTAGAGGATGCTCAATCTTACCTCACAAGTCATGTGGACAAGTGTGTCTTGATTGATGAAATTCAAATACGCCCAGAGCTTTTTGCTTTACTCCGTGCTTTGACTGACCAAAAGCGCGAGCCTGCCCGTTTTATCCTTTTAGGTTCTGCTTCGCCGCATATTGTGAAACTCAACACAGAAACTTTGGCAGGGCGAATAGCTTATCACGAACTAACCCCTTTTTCTTTTTCTGAAATTAAATCCCTTTATTCCCAAGAAGAACACTGGATTAAAGGCGGATTCCCTGGCTCGTTGTTGGCTTCTGAGACATTTATAAGCCGTAAATGGTTAGATGATTTTGCTGAAACATTTATTCATAGAGATTTAACGCGCTTGGGCTTTGCGGTTTCCGCTACAACGGTTCGCAATATGCTCCTTATGTTGGCACATTTGCACGGCGACCAACTCAATTCAAGTTCATTGGCTAACTCTTTAGGTGTGACCCACCCTACGGTTAATAAGTACTTAGAATTGTTAGAAGGCAGTTTTTTAATTCGTCGATTGCCCCCTTATTACAAAAATATAGGAAAACGATTAACAAAATCGCCTAAAATATACATTCGCGACAGTGGCTTATTGCACTATTTATTGCGTGTTTTCAGCCTTGAACAACTGCGTGGCAATCCTGCCATTGGAGCTTCATGGGAAGGATATGTCATTGAACAAATTATGAGAGAAGCCCCTGAGTTTTCCGATTTTTATTATTATCGTACTCAAAATGGAGCAGAAATTGATTTATTGATGATTACACCCAGCGGTAAAATGGTGTGTATAGAAATTAAATTCTCTGTTTCTCCTTCTATTTCAAAAGGCTTTTATCAATCTGTTGAAGACCTTCAACCGCACTACAAATATGTTATAACCCCTTCGGGCGAGCGTTTTGACCGAGATGATAAATTGCGTATTTGCCCATTGAATATTTTTTTAGAACAAGAGTTACAAACACTTGATTAATGCGTAAAATAGATTTTAACTGCTCGTATGAGGTTTGTGATCTCG
Source organism: Saprospiraceae bacterium (assembly GCA_031424515.1). Classification (GTDB taxonomy): domain Bacteria; phylum Bacteroidota; class Bacteroidia; order Chitinophagales; family Saprospiraceae; genus JAAFJT01. The sequence continues at coordinate 786 of JANPHO010000590.1, read as the reverse complement.
TGCGCGGATTCTATGGTCTTAGACCGCATTTACTATTAAGTTGTCAAAGACCAGTTCATTCTAAGGGTAATAAAAACAAAAAAATAGTATGAATTTAAAACTTTTACTAATACACATACTTTTGCTAATCATGATAAGTTGTTCTTATACTATTGACCATTCTCTAAAAAACAAAGTTGAATATAATAATTCAATAAGAGACTCCTTCTTTTTTATAGATAAATGGTCATATCCCAGTTCCACTTACAAAGATATTGATGGTAAATTTGTTTTTCTCGCAGCAGGAGAAGAAGATACCTCACATTTATATCATACAAGTAATATAGAAATAAAATTTGATTCGTTGGAGACAAATAAAGCTGATGAAAATTTACCTAAAATCCGTTTTGGACAAGCACGAATCGTTAATGATACTCTTATTTTAGAGTTTTCCGAGTCAACAGTTTCTTCTGATGATTATTTGAAGATTAAAATAAACAACAAGCATTTCACAAGTGAATATATCAGTGGTTATCCTTGGCTTAACATTTATCACATAAATAAACAGACTTTGGTACTACAAAAAGAAAAAGTTATAGTAGGTGATACATTAAAAGGGTATTTAGATTTAAAAGCATACAGTCCGAAATATCGCAATCTGAAAGGATTCTTCAAAGTCAAAGTAATAAATTCTGAGAGTTTTTGAAGGTTTTCAAAGGTTTTCAATAATAAACCTAACCCGTTCGCATAAGTGTTCAGTTTTCCTTTTAGCTGGGTGTTGTTGTGTTCGGACTCTGTCTGAATACA
>JANPHO010000589.1:0-5607 GCA_031424515.1 Saprospiraceae bacterium | reverse complement strand
GCTAATGGATAATGGCAATTTTGGCAGTAAGGTAATCCCTTGGAGTGTTTGTGACCCATTTTATATTAACTCTTTAAAGTAATTTTCAACGGCAAAGTTATTATTTAGTATAACAATCAAATAATAATCAACTTCTAAGTTTTCATTTTCGTTCATTTTTCTCCATCAAATCAACTCAATATCTTACTTTCCGTGCAATTTGACTAAAAAGTATATAATCTCTACGTGAATAGCTTATTAAATCTTTCTGATAATTTATATTTACAAAAAAATAAGACAATGAAAATAAGACCATTTTTACTATTCACTTTAAGTTTTTGGGCTATTACTATCCATAGCCAATCCTTCAATAATCTACCTGTTACCACCCAAAAGCCGCCTTTACACGGCAAACATTGGATGGCAGTGACAGGTAAACCCTTGGCAGCAACTGCGGGGGCAATGACTTTTAGCAAAGGCGGAAATGCCATTGATGCCGCTTGCACGATGTTGGCAGCAACGTGTACCATGTGGGACGTCTTGAGTTGGGGCGGTGAAACACAGGCTTTGATTTATAATCCTAAAACAAAAAAAGTGATTGCCATCAATGCTTTAGGAGTAGCACCCACTGGCGCGACAGCTGATTTTTTTAAAAATAAAGACATGAAATATCCGCCTGAATATGGCCCTTTGGCAGCGATTACGCCAGGGACTCCAGGCGGATTGATGACTATGCTCGCGGAATATGGCACCATGAGCCTCAAAGATGTCTTAGCACCCGCCATGCAAATGGCAGAAGGCTATCCAATAGAAGCACAAACGGCGAACTCTATTGAGCGTGGAAAGGAGCAAATCAAGCAATGGCCTTACTCTAAAAAGGTATTTTTGCCCCATTTAGGTGAAAAACGGGAAGCACCTGATGCGGGTGAAATATTCGTACAAAAAGACTTGTTGGAGTCTTTAAAAAAATTAGTCAATGCCGAACAACAAGCCCTTGCTAAAGGAAAATCAAGAAAAGAAGCTATTTACGCCGCTTACGATTTGTTTTACAAAGGTGAAATCGGTAAAGAATTTTCACGTGGCTGCCGTGAACAAGGCGGTTTGATTACTGAACAAGACTTAGCGAATTGGAAAGTAAAGATTGAAGAACCTTTGATGACCAATTATAAAGGCGTTGATGTCTATAAATTAGCTCAATGGTCACAAGGTCCCGTCATGCTTCAAACTTTAAACATGCTTGAAAATTTTGATTTGAAAGCTATGGGGTACAACTCCACTCGTTACATCCATACGCTTTACCAAGCTATGAATTTGGCTTTTGCTGACCGTGATTTTTATTATGGCGATCCTGATTTTGCTGAAAAAAAGCAGCCCATGCAGGGTTTATTGTCAAAAGAATACGCCAAAGAGCGCAGTAAATTGATAAAATTTGACATGAACGATGCCAAAGCAGCACCAGGAGACCCCTACCCTTTCGAGGGAAAAGTCAATCCTTTCACAACTGCTTTGAAAAGTTGGGGCAATTCGAGCGTTGAGCTAAAAGCGAATGCACCCCTCAGTACTGAGTTCATGGAAGCCTTTACAGCAGGTACAACATCCATAGAAGCAGCGGATGAAGAAGGTTGGGTTGTATCCGTTACGCCAAGTGGCGGTTGGGTACCAGCGTGCATTGCCGGTAATACGGGTTTTGGTATGAGTCAGCGGATGCAGGCTTTTGTTTTAGACCCCAAAGAAAGCCCTTTTAACGTTGTTGAGCCCGGTAAACGCCCCCGTATGACGCTTACACCAAGCCTTGCACTGAAAGATGGTAAGCCTTATTTATCGTTTGCGAAACAAGCGGGCGATGAGCAAGACCAACTGCTTTTACAGTTTTTCTTGAATATGACAGAATTCAATATGACGGTTCAAGAATCATGTGAAGCCCCAAGTTTTAAGACGCTTCAAATGTTTTCGAGCTTTGGTAAGCACGAAAAGATTAATGGCGGCCTCATTTTAAATGAACAAACCCCGCCTTACGTGCGCAAAGACCTCAGCAGAATGGGCTATAAATTATCCTATCAAGACCGTACAAGTGGACCCATAAATGCTATTTATTTCGATTGGAAACACGGCAGTTTCTGGGGTGGTTCGAGTAATCACGGAGAGGATTATGGAATTGGTTGGTAATTTTAGTTTTTAGTGTGTGGTGTTTAGTTTTTAGAGAGCTAATCGTGATCTAAAAACTAAACACCACACACTAAAAACTAAAACAAATTCGCAAAAGCGTCTTTATTCAATTTAACAATGGTTTCTAAAACCAGTGTTCTCAAATCCTTATTTTGGCGGTAATCTTCGACATCTAAAGCTCTTCCGTAGAGTGCTTGGAGTTCGCTAATAAGGATTTGAGCTTTTTTATCGGTTTGTAAAAAAGCAATGGCGTTATCAGTAATTGCGGGATTTTCACCCACTAATTCACGGATTCTATTGCGAATCGCTAATTCTTTCTCTTCTTGCTCAAATATTTTCAGTTGGGTATCCAATTTCTCTTTCTCCTCTTTTTTCTTCTTTTTAGCGAATTCTTCTTTTTGGTCGGTGTAACCATTTTTAAGGGCTTGAATAAAAAAGCCTGAAACATTGCTTTTAATTTGACCGTCAATTTTCGCCCTATTCGTTACCCTAATGGCTTGATTAAACTGCTCCTCGGTGTACATTTTAACTAAATCTGCAAAAACCAAAGGCGTAACACCCAATCTTTCAACTACTTTTGGATATAAAAGGGCAAAAAGCTGGTCTTTATCGGGGACGTTTACATTCTGTATTTCAACAGAACTAAGTGTGTTATTGGGCTCAATATACTGAGGGGGCGCCAAGGAGGTCTCTTTTATTTTAGAAGGCATTTTAGTCCTCGGAATATTCACCAATTCATCTTCATTTTTACGTCTGAAATAAAATTCCAGCGCAACAACCTTTTTCCCTTCTTTAATTTTTTCAACCTCATAAACCAATAAATCCGTGTTTTTATTGATTTCTTCAACGGCAGGGGCAATGATGCGCTGATAAAAAGTGCCAAACATACTGTAATGCTCCAATTCAAGCATCGTTTTTAACTCTTCGTAAATGAGCGTTCGTTTTCCAATGGTTTCATATTGTTTTAATAATTCATATATTCTGATGGGATAAACGCCCAATTTCACGATATTACGGAGGTCATAAGTCGTAAAACTCTTTTGAAGTTGTAATAAAAAAGGCTTCATCTCTTGCTCAATCGTGATGTCGATGAACTCTTGGCTCTCTACTCTACCCTCTTCTTTCCCAATGGCTGAATAGTCAATTTTCCTTAAAATATGGTACCGAACCTCGCGTGGGCTGCCGTTGTCCTCGTAGCGCACATAAAAACTCTTATCCATGAGTTTATTCGCGCCATCCCTCAGTAAATCGTAGCTGTTATGGTTTTTATTCAAACCAAACATTTTAACTATATCGCGAAACCAAACACGATACACCCTAAAATCATCATCATCACGGTGAATTTGGGCAATAACGCTCAGGAAAAAGCGCATTTCCCAAACTGAAAAGCTATACCGAGCTTCAATAAGTTGGTTGGATTTCTTGACAAGGGCAATGCCTTTATTTTTAGAGGTCTTCGTTTTTTGCAGACTCTTTGCCATAGTAACTATATCAAAAATAGGTCAATAAATGAATATAGGCTTAATTGAAGTTGTAAATATAAATAAAACTATTAAAAAACTCCTATTTTAGATATAAATCACCTACTTCTGATATACTAAATCCTAAAAATGATATACTAAATCCTATTTTTGATATAGATGCCTACTTTTGATATAGTTAAGCCTAAAAATGATATACTAAATCCTAAAAACGATATAGTAAAACCTAAATTTGATATAGATTATCCTAAATTTGATATACAAAAACGTGTAACTAATTGATAATCAATATATTGTGTGCGTATAAAAGAATAAAAAAGGAATAAAAAAAGCAACAACAATAAAAGAAATACGCTTTTGTTGTTGTTGCTTTTTTTTATTTAAAAATAGTATTTATAAGACAATTGTATTGTTTACATGTAAAAACAGGCTTTTTTATTAAAATTTTGCCCGATTTTTTAAAATTTGCGGCGTTTCTAACTATATCAAATTTAGGGCAGTTTTAGCTGTTTTTAACCCAAAGGATTCTTAGACAATATCTTTTTCAACTCCACTTTATTATCCTCAATATACTTTTCTATTATGCCGTTCAACAGAGTAGCAATGCTTTTAATCCCCTCGTGTTGCTTCAAAAGGTTGAGAATAGCGAATAATTGGTCATCAATCTGCAAGTTCTTCTTTTTATCGAAAGTATATTTTTTGTCGTTTATAGACTGCAAAAATACCTCCGCTGAGAGCATTTCCTCTACCCCCTCAGTATTGATTGCTTCCTGAGGCTTAATTATCGCCTTTGGTGTTTCTGCAGGTTTGGATTGAGTTATGGCTAATGCTTTGGGCTTCGATTCTATTTTTTTCTCGACTTTAGGCTTTGGTTCTTTTTTCTCAACGGCTTTCTTTACCACTATTTCTGCAGGTTGCGCTGCGGGTTGATTCATAAATTGGCTGAGAAAATCTTTCATTTCTTTTGACATGACTTGAAAATTTTAGAGTTAAATAAGGAGTCTGTATATTTCTAATGCTGACAACTGACAACTATTTTACTGACAACTTCTTACTTGATATTTTTATATAGGAAATCAAAAACTTCCTCCACTATTCCTTTTTGCTCATCGGTTATATCGAACGTAGATAAGCGAGAAAGCGTCACCCTGTCCGAAATACCGTTCGTAATCGTTCCCACGCCCAGCAGTAGCGCGTCCACATCCTCTTTAGTTTCATATTTCGTTCCTGCTTTCAATCGGTTGGGAACAAAAAATATGGCTTTCTTTTCGTCCAAAAACTTGACAAATTTTGAAAAATTCAAGGTACTCAGCACCGATTTTATTTCATAAAAAAACGGACAAATGATATAATGCGCATCTTTTAAAATTGGAATCAGCGATTCATCATCTAAGCGGCCCGGTAAATCAATTAAAATATAGTCATTAAGTTTTTTCAATTGCTCCGCATATTTCGGATAATCCTCGGTATCCATCACCAATATTTCATAGGGTTTACTGTTTTCTCGTTCCGGATTTTTCGTTAAATCGAATTTTCTTTGCTCATTGATGGATTTTTGAAAGTCCATATCAATAACCAATACTTGCTTTTTTTTAACGAGTGTGAGATAATTTGCCAACATGATACACAATGTTGACTTGCCTACGCCGCCTTTTTGATTGCCAAAAATAATGTTCATACAGTGTGAAATTTGAGTTTAAATGATTAATTTACTTTAAAACAGGAGTTTTATATTCTTTTAAATTTAAAACAGATGATTCGATGCTCAAAAACAGTGTTTTTTTTAGCTCTAAGGTGTTTTCGTTGTAAAAACAAACAAGTACAAGATTAAGCTATAATTCGGCTTAAAATAAAGATAAATCTCTATTCTTCAATTCGGCATAACCGCCGCACAAAAATAATTATTTAATTGAATAATTAAAAAATTAATTAACTATTTCATATTTTAATTAAATAATTTATTCATTATTCAATTTTTTAA
>JANPHO010000588.1:0-2035 GCA_031424515.1 Saprospiraceae bacterium | reverse complement strand
TTATTCAAAACCGGTGATGATGATTCAGGTAATGGTAAATATTATCAAACGAAGAAGTTCTTGCCTTGGGCTATCAATATCACTCAACCTTTCAGTTATCCAGCGGAGAAAATGTCTATCAATAGTGCATTTTTAAAATTCAATCAATGGGCTGAAAGTAATGGTGTGCAGTATATTGATTGGTATCAGAATAAAACCAATTACCGAAGAACAGAAAAAATTTACTGATAAACTATCTTCTTTTTCATGTTATTATTAAACCGATACTTTCAGTATCGGTTTTTTATTTTGACGCCTTTGCAATACTTAAGTTTTCACTTCTCTTTCAATACTTAAATTTCTGCGATCCAAATATGATGTGTGCCATAAGGTTAGAACCCACATATTAAGGATTTGAAAACCCGTAATATAGGTAACTGGGCGGAAAAGCCTTTTTTGTCGTGTACTTAGATTTTTTTGGTAAATTAAAATAGTCCGAAAGGTCTTAAAAGATTAAAAATCGACATTTTATATTGCAAAATACCCTCTTTTCACCAAGTTGGACATAGGAAAAACAAGATAATATTATAAATAAAACTAATAGCGAGAATTGCCGCCATGACAATAAAAACAACTTGCAATATTCTTTTTATTAGCCTTGCTTGGCATCGGCGCACTATTCAGCGGTAGTGTATTAATCATATTTATTAAAAAAAAGTTAATAGCTTTACGTAATAATTTTGTTTAACAAAATTTTTTTACTTACTTTTATCAAAACATTTGTTAATTATATGAAAGGCCGAAGAGTTCATTCTATTCGGTTTTTCTATACAGCCCAATTAAAAAATTAAAATACAATTCTATACGTAAACCGGAATTGCATAAGTGGAAAATTAATCGCTGTTTCTTAAGGTTTTTGCGTTAATTGGTTTGTTTATAAACCGAATAGTGTTTTGCTATTCGGTTTTTTTTTGATATTTCATTGATTTAACAACTATATTCCTGAGAAATAATGTAATTTATTGTGTTTATTTGTTTTAATAGAGGTGGTTAATATTTTCTTTAATCACCTTTTTTGCTTGATTTTAAAAGACTACGAAGTTCGCCTGATTTATAATTTGTACATAATTTTGCATTAGACCTTTGATACTCAAAGGTCTTTTTTATTTAACTCCTTTATTTCAGCTCTATCGCAAATAAGCCATATTATCCATTTACTCACCTCTTGATACAAATTAGAAATCGCCCTCGATATCGCTTTCAAAGAATTAGTGACTTCTTTATCATCAATGCGCAGACTAACTGACGCTTGCTCTATTTTTTAAGCCATGTTTAATTTATTTTTAAGGCGATGACACCTTCAAATATACATTAAAAAAATATTCAATAAAGTATCGTAAAAATCTTGTTTAAACCAAACAATTGTTTTTTATTTGTTCACTTTTGTGTCTTGTAAGTGAATTGACTGGTTTAAAACTGGTCACTTTTTGAAAACATTACGTTCAAAAGCTTTGCATTTCTGAAAAACTGTAGAAAGTTTGTGTAGTTTTTGTGTTTATTTTTTATTTAAACCGATTAGCTTATGGCTCCTCGGTTTTTTTTACAAAAAAGATATTTCAATGTTTAAACATTTTTTTGTACTTTTATTTCATGACAAATAAATATGATTACTCCTGAGACCTTTTAGTACCCAAAGCGTACTACGAGGCCTCTTTTTTGAAAAGACTCTTTACACATAACAACAAAACATAAATTAAGCAAGGTATTTGGTATAAAGAGTATTTAAAAAAATGTACAGTCAAATTATCTTCATAGATTAAAGTGTTTATTTGTAGTAATAAACCGTTTAGCTAATAACTAGCGGTTTTTTTTGTTCAAATTTTAAAGGTCTTTATCGTAGATATTTTATATACAATTTATATACAATTTATATACATGGTAATAAAAAATATATTTAGCACGATATTTGGTATCCGATAAATATGAGAAAGTCGTTCTCTCTTTAACTTGTAGTAAATTTTAAGTGTTTATCTGTACAGTGAACCGTTTAGGCAAC
>JANPHO010000587.1:0-2494 GCA_031424515.1 Saprospiraceae bacterium | reverse complement strand
GATAGATACCTATAAAACGCTTTCAAAAGAGAGCATGGCAGAATACAAAGATAGAGGCTCAAAATTCATAGCCCATGCTTACCCCATCAGTATTGAAGCGGATTTCACGGCGTTTTTAGAAAAATTAAAAAAGGAGCATCCGAAGGCACGACACCTTTGCTTTGCGTGGCGTTTGGGTATTGATAGCAACCGATATAGAGCTAATGATGATGGTGAGCCGAGTGGAACGGCAGGCCGCCCAATATTGGGTCAGATAGATAGTTTTGGCTTGACGAATGTGGGCGTGATAGTAGTGCGATATTTTGGTGGGACACTTTTAGGGACTTCGGGTTTGATTGAAGCATATCGCGATAGTACTGCTGAGGCGCTCAGAAATGCTGAAATTATTGAAAAGATTATTGAAGATACGTTTGAAATAATATTTGAATACGATAAAATGCCTAACGTGATGAATGCGCTTAAAAAATTGAATATCAATGTTTTAAGCCAGGATTTTAATGAAAATGGCGTCATCAAAATCACTATTCGACAAAGTGAAACCGATGAGAAGCTAATTCAAATGCGTGCTCAAATAATGAAAATCAGCGTTGATGAAATCCGAACTCGAGAAGATACTGAGGGGGTAATTATCAATAGAGTGGTGTAGATTTTTTTTAAAAGAAAAATTAAAAAATTAGAATCCACAAGATTTTGGCATCATTTTAATATTATTATTTTTGTAAATATTGAAAATCAGTGAGTTATAAATTTAAATTTTTATAAAATAAATTAAAAAAAATTTGATAAAAATTTGTTTAATTCATAGAAAACGCTTAAATTTAAGGTGAATTTAAAAAAAGGAGGTAGTTATGGCAATACGATCTACATTACTCATTCTGCCTCTGTTGCTCCTTTTTAACGCCGCAACAGGGCAAGCCGAAAAGACCTTTGTTAAGTCTTTTAATCTCATGGGTAGGCAAACAGTTGTTCTTAATCTTGGTGACAATATCCAAACCACAACTTGGGATAATGATGTTGTTCGAATCCAGATGACAGTAAACGTGTCTACTACTGATGCTACTCTAAAAGCTTTAGCTGAGTCAGGCCGTTACATGTTGAAATCTGATTTAAGTTTACAAGACCTTACATTGACCGCACCTAATTTAGCAAATCCTGTAAAATTGAATGGTATTGAGCTAAAAGAGAATATTCTATTTATGGTTTACGTTCCAAAGAATGTAACTGTGTTGAGAAATACAGATTCCAAAAATAAAATTGTAGCTAAGATAAATCCATGATTTTTAAGTATTTATAAATGGTGTAATTTCAAGATATTTATTTCGTACCAAGCAAAGCCTTTCAATATCAAGCAATTTATTATGTTGCGGGTATGAGAGGCTTTATTTTTTATGCGTTATATACCATGATTGGAGTATTGTAAAAGCTTTTAAATTGTCCTAATTTTGTAACAATATAAATTAATCAAACTTATAATTGTTCACCATGAAACTAACTTTTACATTGTTGGCATTCTGTGCTACACTCCTCTATTCCACCCATTCAAGCGCCCAAGTTGAACGCGTTATTTACCAATATTTATATATCAATGATTCAGCCAATGTGCTTCATTTTCGTCTGAATGATTCATTCGAAGTCATCCCATGGCAACACGAAAATAAAATTATGATTGAGACATCTACTCGACTGGATAATGGCAGTATGGATTTATTGGGCATCATGATTCGTGAAGGGAGATACAATTATACTTTTGAGACTGATGTTCCTGCTATCTCAACGCTGAAACAAGTACAAGAGGCGCGTCCGTTATTGAAAAATAAAGGGCTTATTTGTAAAGAGACAGTCAAACTTAAAATATACATTCCAAGTATTTTTGAAAAAACCTCTGAATTTGATTATAGCCGACCATCAGAAGCTTTAATGGCTTCGGGAGGGAAATAGTTTTGATTATGAATTATTGGTTATGAATTCATAAAATTGAATCAGCTTTTTTTCTTCATTCTCCCAATTTAGGGTTTTTGCCGCTTCTATGCAATTTTGTTTCAACCGATTATAAAAAACAGAGTCAGAAAGGAGGTGTTGAATCGCTTTTACCAAAAGTTGAACATCTGTTTTTTTGATTAAAATAGCCACTTCGTATTCATCATTAAGTCTTTGATATTCAATGAATTGTGTACAAATTTGGGGTACACCCGCTTGAATGTAATCGAGGAATTTGTTGGCTAATGAAAATTGATAACTTAGACCTTTGTCTTCGGAAATATGTATGCCTATGGTTGCTTTCTGAGTAACAGAAGCTAAATCCTTGGGCTGCACATACCCTAAAAATGTAACTTTAGATTCCAACTCTAACTCATTAACCATTCCCCTCAAAGCAGGACCTAAATCACCGTCTCCAGCTATCCAAAACACTGCGTTTTCGATATATTGCATAGCTTCAACGGCAGTTTCTAAACCTCTACCTTCATTCAAATTTCCTTGATATAGGATTATTGGC
>JANPHO010000586.1:0-3935 GCA_031424515.1 Saprospiraceae bacterium | reverse complement strand
AACACACATTTACACGCTTTTTTATGTCTATTTGTTTTTTTTTAAGCTAATGAGGCAGTTTTTTATATTCTAATCTATACTCATTGGTGAAATACAACGATTCGCCTCAAAACGTATATTTTACCCATGATTAGACATTTTTTACTGGACTTAAGCTTTCTAATTTTACATTTCTTTGAGGAATCATTGATTTTGTGCGTTATTTTACGTTTTAAAACATAAAAATCTGTATAATAGTGTTTTAAAACGTAAAATAACATAAAAAAGCATTAAAATATACTTTTACAAAGTAGGGCAGGGTAGAAGATGGTTAATACTGAGGGGGGTATGGGTTTTATAGTTTTTAGAAAATTTATGAGAGACAAGTATTGGATAAGCACTTAAAATCACTGCGACATCAATAAATGTATTGAGTAGAAATTTTTTTAAAAAAAACTAAGTAACAGTTTAGGGATTTTTAAAATTAAACTCACCTTTAGCGAACAACAAGAAGGAATGAACTACAGCACCTTAGATAATGAGCAATTGGTTCAGCGTTTTCAATCGGGAGATTCGAAGGCGTTTGAAGAAATCTACGACCGTTATTGGTTGAAGCTTTATTCGTTGGCATTTACCCAAATCGGTACTAAGGAGGAAGCAGAGGATTTGATTCACAATCTTTTTGAGAGCCTTTGGAAAAAACGAAGTGAATTAGCTATCCGCAATTTGACAACCTACTTGATTGCTTCGGTCAAATATATGTCGGTTGCATATATAAAATCGCAAATTAATATGAGAAAATATCAAGAGTATTTGATATTTCAAGAAATAAACCGCGCCACTTCTACTGAGGATATTATCAACTTCTCGGATTTACAAAAAGCAGTAGAGGAAGCCATGAAAACATTGCCCGAAAAAACAGTGGAAGTCTTTAAAATGAGCCGTTTTGATAAAAAATCGGTGCGTGAAATTGCGGAACATTTACAGCTTTCAGAAAAAGCGGTGGAATACCATATTACCAAGTCTCTGAAAGTGTTGAAAGAACATTTAAAATATTTTCAGCACAATAACAACTAACACAATATTTAACTAACCCGACACCCAGTTTTTACATTTAAATTGAAAAAAATGACGCAATACGATTTTGATAAATTGCTCGAAAAATATCTGGATGGTGCGTGCTCGCCTGAAGAGGAGTTATTATTAGATGAATGGGCGAATAAGCAAATGATAACTGAAACAGTTGTGCTCACAGAACCCGAAAAGAAAATAGTGAAAAAACAGCTTTGGAATCGTATCAAACAAAGTACTTCGCCAAGCTCATACCCCCGCCGAGTTTTCGGGGTTAAAAACCTCAGTATAAGGTGGCTCTCGTGGGCTAAATTGGGTATTGCGGCGTCGCTTGTGTTTATTTTTTCCTTAATGTGGTACAACAGTGTTTTCCAATTAAAAAACTCAAAGGGTAAGTTAACGGGGGTTGAAATGACCAATCCGACTGAAAAACCTGAATTGATTACCCTTAATGATGGCACCACAGTCATTTTACAGCCCAATAGTAGCATTACGTTTCCTGAAAAATTTGGCGACTATAATAGGATTGTGTACTTGAAAGGGGAGGGTTTTTTTAAAGTAAAAAGGGATACTACAAAGCCGTTTTATGTGTACGCGGGTAATTTGATAACGGAGGTTTTGGGTACGAGTTTTACAGTAAAATCGTATGAAACGGATAAAATTTCAGAAGTGATAGTGGTCAGTGGTAAAGTGATGGTATATAATAATCCTAATTCAATGGTTGCGAGTAAAGGAGAAAAAAAGGAAGTTAAACCTGTTTTTTTAACGCCTAATCAGAAAGTTGTATTTGAAAAAAAGACGCAGCAAATTAAGTTAGAAGTAGTCGAAAAACCAATTATCGTGAATCCACCAATAACACATGAGCGTTTTTCGTTTCAAGAAACGCCTTTATTTGAAGTATTGAATAGGATAGAAGAAGTTTATGGTTTGAAAATGATACCCAGTGCTAATTTGAAAGACTGTGTTTTTACGGGTGATTTAAATGGTTTTGAACTTTATGAACAATTGGATTTTATTTGTAAATCCATCAACGCACAATTTGAAAAAAAGGGAACAAATATCCTTATTAGAGGAAATGGTTGCCAATAAGAGTGTTTAGTGTATGGTTTATAGTATTTGGTACTGTAATGCTCTGACACTATAAACCACACACTAAACGCCTAAAAAAATGAACCATGAATGCTTGGAACATTCACAGTTCAAAATTGCTCTTGATGAGGTTTTTGGATTCTAAGGTCTGCCAACCGTTGTCCCAGCCTTCAACAAGAAGAAAAACAACAATTGAAATTGTCATTTTAAACAACAATCAAAAGTATGAAAAAAACATTACGAATCAAAAATGTTATAGGCAAAATTATGCGCTTTACATTCGTTCAAATGGCTTTGTTGGTATTGTTTGGCAGTATGTCTTACGCAAGCGAGAGTTTCAGTCAGGATATATTGAATCAACAGGTCTCGATTAATGCTCAATCAGTGGAGATAAAAAAAATACTCATTGACATTGAGAAACAAACATCCGCTAAATTCATTTTTAGCAACAACACCATAAAATCAGCTAATAAAATCACGTTTAACGTTGCTTCGGAGCGTCTATCGGTGGTACTTGCCAAATTATTACCCCCCCTCAGTATTTCGTATGAAGTGGCGGGTTCAAGGATTTTATTGAAAAAAGCGGACTTGCGAACAGGCTCAGTTGAAGAAGAACCAGAACCCTCTAAACCTGAAAATATTAACAATGTGCAAACGATTGCATTTGTTGTTAATGGTATTATTACAGATGAAAAAAACGAACCTCTCGTAGGTGCAAGCGTGGTGCTTGAAGGCACGACCAAAGGAGCTGTTTCAGATGAAAACGGCAATTTTAAATTGGAATTAGCCGATAATGAGAAAAATGGTACTTTAATTATCAGTTATGTCGGCTATGAAAAACAGAGTATTGCCATTGAAGGGCGTACTACTGTCGTTATTTCATTGAAAGAATCGGGTACATTGAGTGAAGTAATAGTAGTTGGTTATGGTACGCAAAAAAGAGGCGATGTTACTGGCTCGGTGGCAAAATATAAAAATGAGAATTTAGCGGAAATGCCTGTTTCCAGACTTGACCAAGCCTTGCAAGGAAAATTGGCAGGTGTACAAATACAAAATACGTCTGGCGAAGCGGGGACTGACCCTAAGATAACCATTCGGGGTGTGAGTTCAATCAATGCAGGGTCGAGCCCTTTGGTGGTGGTTGATGGACATCCTGTGCCCGATGGTTTGTCATTTGTGAATATGGGCGATGTGGAATCGGTGGAGGTTTTGAAAGATGCAGCTTCAGCGGCTATCTATGGTTCTCGCGGCGCGAGTGGGGTTATTTTAATTACGACTAAAAGCGGTAAAGCCGAGAAACCTAAGTACAATCTTAAAATTGCCAATGGCTATAAATCGGCTGCCAAGTTGTATTCAAGAATGACATCGACGGAATATGTTAAGTTCCTTTATGATGAAGCCGCTACTAAAGCCAAAGACCCAAGTTTTACAACGCCACCTGTTGCTGCAACTGATGCAGACAAAGCGGCTTATGCTATTGAAAACGGCTTAATGGAAGGGGTCACAACCGATTGGCAACGTGAAGCAATAAGAGATGCCAATGTTAGAAATATCCAATTGAGCGTGGCGGGCGGTAACAAGGATTTGAAATATTTTTTCTCTGCGGGTTTTCAGGATGACCAAGGGATGATATATGCTAATGAGTATAAACGCTACAATATTAGAAGTAAAATTGATGCTCAATTGAATAAGCGTATGAAGTTGTCTATCAATATTGCACCCAGTTTCAACCAAAGGCAGCGTTCATCGGAGCAATTACAAGACTTTTTGCGCTTCCCATCTTGGTTGCCTGTTCG
>JANPHO010000585.1:0-6942 GCA_031424515.1 Saprospiraceae bacterium | reverse complement strand
ACGCCTTCGGGCGTATTGTCAGGGATTGCCCATTCACCTTGTGCTGAGGCAATAAAAGAAGTCTTGGTTTCCATAACTTTTAGGAAATTTAATTGAAAATCGTTTTAAAAGAATTGGTTTAAAGATGAATGGGTTAACAAGGTTTCGTTTGTTCTATTTAGTGCGCTATTTTAACGATTTTCAAAAATACAGCATTAAAAGGAGGCGTGTATTAAGTAAATATTAAATTAATGTTAAGTATAATATATTTGTATCTATTTTGTTCGCTAAAAGGCTTACATGTATATTATATGTTTATTTCGAGCTAAAAACTGCCCCATTTGCATTGTTTTCAAAAAAAGCTTTTAAAGCATTTGGCGAATCGGTATTAATAAAATCAACACCGAGATTAGTTAATACTACCCAGGCGGCTTTGTTGTCAGGTGTTTTCCAGAAGCGCATTTTTTTACCTTTTGAATGGACAAAATCCAACGCTTTTTTAAGCCTTTCACAGGTATTGGCGCATAAATCGGGGTTGCCCCACCACCATGATTTATAACTATTAAAATTATCACTCACCAAACCCACCCGTTGCCATTGTTCGGGGGTATAGTTTTCATCGGGTCGTCCATCAAATTGAATGAATGCTGGATATGTATTCCATACTGAGGGGGTCGGACGATTGCCGCTAATGACAATTTTTATGAGGCTTTTTTCATTAAAAACGTCGGGATAACGCGCTAACTCTTGGGAAATTCTGTTGAGGGTCGCTACCGCCCGAGTTTTTACATCCAGCATCAATTGCAGCGGATATGCCTTTCCTGAGCGAACTGCAAACACAATGGGCTGTAAGTATAAAGCATCAAAAGTGCAGGTTTCATCAATCTCAAAAAAAGTATGCGCTACGAATAGATTGTCGTTCCATAAAAAAACGTCGGCCTCTATCGAACCCATACCCGTCTGAAAAGCAGTCTGAAATGGCTGATTTTGAAAATAATCATTGTGCGAATGACCGACAGGCTTACATTTTGAATAAAACTGTGCCTGCCCTATAAAAGTAAAGCAGACACAGATAGAAACTAAACAGAAAAGTCTCATAGACTAATAGTTTTGGAGCATTCAGTGATTATAAGTGTGTTGTAGAGAATTAATTTTAAAGTTGATTTATCCTTTATTTATGCAAAAGTAGAGCCTAATATTAAAAAAGAGTGAGTTTCAAGATTAAGCAATGATTAAGAAATCGTTAAGTGAATTGTTTGTATTGTCCTGAAATAGGTTGACCACTAAAAGTGTTAAAATGAAAGATGTGATTAAAAAAAGAATGAAACCATACTACAGTGCCGTGCTGAAGCGCCAAGTTGTTCGGAGGATGAAAGTGGGTATTTCACAAAGGAAGCCTTTCAGTGAAAGATGGTGTTCTATTGTCACAATCCTATTGTTTTTGTAAAAATACTGTGGTAAAAAAGTAAAAGTACATGTAAAGTATAGAAAAAATGAGGTTCC
Source organism: Saprospiraceae bacterium (assembly GCA_031424515.1). GTDB lineage: Bacteria > Bacteroidota > Bacteroidia > Chitinophagales > Saprospiraceae > JAAFJT01. The sequence goes on along the minus strand of JANPHO010000585.1, from coordinate 5,460 downwards.
CATCCCACCTTTAGTTGAGTAGGAATTGATTTACATCAAAAATGGGTAATATACTGAGGGGGTGTTTCAACAACTTTTAAAAAACCGATCCGGTTGTTCTTCCAATAGCGCTTCGATGCGTTTTGCGGCTTTTGTGATGGAAAGCCCACCGAGATTTGTACAACGCAAAGTATGGTGAATTTGGTCGCCAACGGCTTTCATGGTTTCAATCACTTCATCTAATGGTATCAATTGGGCGTAATCGGACAAAGCCATATTCGCACAAGATATGGCATTGGTGGCTGCCATGACATTTCTGCCCAAACAGGGGGCTTCTACCCTATTGCCAATTGGATCGCAGATAATGCCGAGTGAGTTTTGTAGAGCCAAAGAGGCTGCAGCTATAGTTTGTTCCAACGTACCACCTTTCATACCGACAATACCCGCTGCTGCCATGCCACCACCAGAACCCGTTTCTGCCATACACCCGCCAACTTCGGCAGCAAAAGTAGCATGCGCTGCAATAAAAACGCCAATCAAACCAGCTGCTAACATCGCTTTGATAATTTCATCTTCATGTAACTCCAATGAATGAGCTGTGCCAAATAACGCCCCGGGCAATGCACCACATGACCCCGCCGTCGGTGCAGCGACGATGACACCCATCGAACTTTTCACTTCCATCATAGCCGATACGTACATGATAATCCTGTTATTGGCATCGCCGCCAACCAATTTATCGGCTGCAAATTTTTCTTTGAATTGTAGTGATTGACTGCCCAATATTCTATCGGCGTAATGCGTGCCTTTCAAACCCAATTCAATGGCATTGCCCATGATATGGATGATTTTACGCATTTTTCCAAACACTTCTTCGGGTGAAATATTGCCTCGAGCGGCTTCGTAATCCACGGCTAATTCCCATAAAGCTTTGTTTTTACCTTCGTTGTACTCGAGCATTTCGTTGCAAGTGATAAAAGGCACTTGCATATTTTTGCGGGCCATGACTGGCAAAACAGGTTTCAAGCATTTTACCCTTAAAACGCTTTCCATTGCCTTTAATTCATCTAAAATAACGGCATCTAATACGGTTTGTGATTTGATTTCAATAAAACTAATAGAGCCTTTATGGAATTCAATATCATCATAAGCGATGGAGGCTTTTAGGAATGGAATAATCAACTCTGGATCGGTGCAGTAAATGAGCGTTTCAAAATAATCACCTGCCATAGACACCGCAACGCCATCTATTTCAATGACTTCAATCATACCACCACCCGTTGAGATAGCGGTCAAATCCCTCGTTTCTTTATCGTTTTTAAGCCTTATTTTATAGGTATTGGGGTGGTCGGCTTTAATATCACAAATATTAATCGTGACGTTAATGCCAGCCGTCATCAAGTATTTTTCAGACTCTGGTAACCGTTCATCATACGCTTCCCAACCTAAAAAACCACCAAATAAACCCATATCAGAGCCTTGACTTTTGTGCGTTGTTGCCAATGAGCCATTCGGGTCAAATTCAATCAAAATATCTTTGATTTCATCGTCCATCAAATCTCTGCACAGACGAGCAATGCGTAAAGAAGCAGCGCAATGTGAACTAGATGGGCCTCGCATCACAGGACCAATCACATCATTGAATATACTTGGATAGGCATTCATATTGGTTAGGTTTTAATTGTTTTATTGTTCAATCATTTTTGTTACAATACTTTCTACGTGGATTTTTGTGGTGTCCAAAATCTTTATATCTGCAAAATCCGATTGTTTTATTATCAATGGTAGCTCCGTACCGCCTAAAATTAAACCTTCAATTGATTCTTTTTCTTTGAGGTCTTGAATGATTTTTATCAATTTTTCTTTGGTTTCAGGTAAAATTGTATTGAAAACCAATTCTGACATGTATTTATGATGAATATAATCTTGGTTTTCGGTTGTAGGAATAATAATTTCGATGCCCTGTTTTTGTGCAACTTGGTTATAAAAACCACTGGTCATAGTTGATTTAGTACCCAATAATCCAACACGTTGTAAGTGTAGTGAATGAACCACTTTGCACGTTTCTTCAACAATACTGATTAAGGGAGTTTTTACCTTTTTTACCAATATATCAAAAACAATATGCGGTGTATTCGATGCTATCGCTACATAGTCAACACCTGCATTTTCTAAGGTTTTAATTCTATCGGCGAGGAAATCCACTAAATTATCGAATTGATTGTTAAATACATAACCGAGCATTTCACTCATATTCACACTGTTTATGATGATTTCGGGGTAATCTTTTGTTGATAACCGCTCTTGAAACCGTTTTATTATCAATCTATAATACTCAATAGATGATTCGGGTCCAACTCCACCAATTAATCCAATTTTTTTCATTTTCAAAGTCAATTTTAATGAAACATGATTGCATACCCCCTCAGTATTTGAAGGTAAATTTAACCTAATTTTACTTTTATCAGGCAAAATCTCATTCTTTTCAATAAAAAACGACTCTCCACGCAGCATTTACACTTCCATTCACCGTAACTTGTTTTATGATGTCAAATGAGGGAAACCATATCAACAGCTTAATTATTGGTTGTCTAAAAAACAGCCGACAAGAACAACGGGCGTTGTATGAGCTTTTCTATGGCTATGGTTTAAAAATAGCCTTTCGATATGCTCAAAATCGGGAAGAAGCGACTGAAATCTTGAACGATGCTTTTCTCAAAGTTTTTAATAAAATGCACCAGTTTGACACAGCTCAACCTTTTAAAGCATGGTTTCGGCGGGTACTCATTCATGCCGCTATTGACTATCATAGAGTCCATCACAAGTTGCCAAAATTAATTGAACTGGATGCGCATCACTACTTGGAAAGCGAGGAATTGCCTTTACCCATACTCACGCTTGATGAAAACGTGTTGCCGCTTTTACAAGCACTACCCCCTCAGTATCGCTTGGTTTTTAACCTATTTGTCATGGAAGAATACAATCATAAAGAAATTGCGGCACAATTGGGCATAACGGAAAGTACTTCGCGGTCAAATTTGGCTCGTGCAAAAGAAAAATTGAAAGAAATGATACTCAACCAAAAGCCTCAAAATGGGCAATTGGCTTATAAAAAATACATCAAAACAGGTTTTTGACAATGGATAATTTTTTCAAACAGTTTAAAGATAACTTGGACAATCTGCCCGAACCTGCTTTCCAAGAACATGACTGGCAAGCACTTTCGCATCGCCTTCCACCGCAGAGCGAAAAGTACCCCCTCAGTATTTGGCTGTTGTGGTTGCTTGCCCCTTTGTTTTTGATGTCATTGGTAGCCAATGGTTTTCAATACAAGACATGGGAAAATGTCCAAAAGAAAATTGCTTTGCTTGAAAACCGTTCCGAAGCGACGAAAGCAATGGTCATACAATTAGATACGATTTATAAAACACATACCGTTTATGAATACGATACAGTTTATAAAACGAAGATTTTGCGCGAGAAAGAGATTGTTTATTTACCTTCTTTAATTGATACTTTTAAAACAGCAACCCCTTTTATTGAAACGCTTAATCCGATTGAAAAACGACTTGCAGCAAAAAATGATATACAGGAAGAAGTTAGTAAAAAAACGAATGATTTTAAAGATAAAAAATTGATATTCAATGATTTAGAACAAATTAATTCAATTCCTTTAAAAAATATAGACATTCTAAATCCCACTAAAACACCTGTATTTAATGCAGTTCCAATCGTTTTAAATCAAAAGAAAACACTCAAGGAACGCCTTGAACTCTTGCGGCCAAAAGGATATAGCGTGGGTATTTCAGCCGGTTTGGCGTATCCGATAAGTGATATTTCGAGCAAACCCTCGGGTTATGCGGTGGGTGTGCAAGGTAAGGCGGCTTTTTCACCCCATATTTCGGTTTGGGCAGATGCCCAATATCAGCAATTGTACTATGCCGCAGATAGAATGAATGAGGGCATTGGTATCCCTGTTGTTGCGCCGCCGAGCAATGATTTTAGGTTCAATCTCGTAAAAGTCAAGCTACCGATGCTGCAATATATGGCAGGTATGCGCTATTATTTTGACGATAAAAAATGGGGGCAACCTTATTTGGGCATTGGTTTCGGGGCAGTTACATCTTTGCCTTATGAGGTGGACTATGAATTTAAAAACAACAGTTTGGGTACAGTTTGGGAGATAAGTCAAACGATAAAAAAACAAAGCACCCAAGGAGGATTTATTTTGCTCGATGCGGGTTTTGAAAAACGTTTATCGAAACAATTTAATTGGCAAGTGGGTTTGAATTATCGTTTAAAACTGTCTAATTCTACTCAACTTTATCGGCTTTTGGGGTTTAAAACGGGTATTTTGTTTGATTTTTGACTCTTAATTCGCATAAAATTAAAAAAATACGCAGCGTTTAAACGTGTTGTTTTCGTAAAGGCAATAAAGGACTCAAATAAATTTTAGGGTGATTCCCCCCTTAGCCCCGAGGTTTCAGGATTTGCAATATTTTTTCAAATTTTCATAAAGAATGGCAATGAAAAATCTCATCATTATCTGGCTTTGCTGGATGACAAGCCTGTCCTATGCCCAAAACATAACATTGAGTGGTTATGTCCGAGATGCTAAAACCGACGAGTCGCTCATCGGCGCAACCGTCTTTGAAGCGACCCAAAAAGTCGGCACAACGACCAATGAATATGGCTATTATTCGCTCACCGTGTCGGCGCACGATACCATTGGTTTGATAATTTCATATATCGGTTATCAAGCGCAAGCGAAGAAGGTTTTTACAAAAGAAAACCTGCGTTTGGATATAGCCCTTGCCGATAATACGGCAGTTTTAAATGAAGTTGTTGTCAATGCGTCGCGCAATAACGACAATGTGCAACGTGCTCAAATGAGCGTCATTGACGTACCGATGCGGGCAATTATGTCGCTGCCTGCCATTGCGGGAGAGCGCGATATTTTGAAAATTATTCAATTGTTGCCGGGCGTTCAATCCGGGCAAGAAGGCACGACGGGTTACTTTGTGCGGGGCGGCAATATTGACCAAAATTTGGTGCAATTGGACGAAGCAACAGTCTATAATCCCAACCATTTATTCGGGCTTTTCAGTACGTTTAATGTCAATGCAATTAACCATGTAAAACTGATAAAAGGCGGTTTTCCTGCCGAATTTGGGGGCAGATTAAGCTCTATTTTGGATATTCAGATGAAAGAAGGCGATAAAAACCGCTTTCATACTGAGGGGGGTATCGGCTTGCTGTCCGACAACTTGACGGTGCAAGGACCGATTCAAAAAGGCAAATCGTCTTTCATTGTTTCGGCACGGCAAACGCATATCAATTTATTGTTGAAAACCCTTAAAGATACCACAACTGCCTATCGGTTTTATGACCTCAATGCGAAGATGAATTATGAATTGGGTGCAAAAGACCACCTGTTTTTGAGCTTTTTTAAAGGCAATGACAATGCTGGGTACAGCGCAG
>JANPHO010000584.1:0-14420 GCA_031424515.1 Saprospiraceae bacterium | reverse complement strand
ATTACTGAATTTATCAATAAAAAACTCATTCGCATCAGTGAGCTGACTGACCCTTTCTAAGAAGCGAAGTGCACCCCTCAGTATTGGGGCTATTTTCTAATGTTTAAATACAAATTTTAAAATGGAAAATGAAAAAAAGATTGATTTGTTTAATACACTTATCCAAATCAACAACGACAGATTTGAAGGCTACGAAACCGCATTCAAAGAAACCGAAGAACAGGACTTGAAAACGCTATTCAGCCAGTTTATGCTTACAAGTCAAAAATGTAAACAAGAATTGGTGAATGAAGTAATCCGATTGGGTGGCGTACCCACTGAAAGTACAAGAATGACAGGCAAGTTTTTTCGGGTCTGGATGGACGTAAAAGCTTTCATTACGCGTAAAGACCGTAAAAGCATTCTCAGCTCATGCGCGTTCGGAGAAAATGTCGCACTCGAAACCTACCAAAATGTGCTAAATGATAATTTAGAACATTTACTTTTTGATCAACAAACAATGATTAATGCACAACGAGCTTTGATAAAAGCCGACTATGATACTGTAAAATCTATGCACGATGATTTGGTGGCAGCGGCATAAATTTTAAAATCAAACAATCTTGTGGGAAGAAGAAAACAATCAATTGAAACGCAGTTTTCAATTTGCCGATTTTGTAGAGGCAATATACCTCTCGTCTTCATACACCCGGTTTCCCTTTTGACAAATCATCTAGGCAACTGCAAATGGCGTTTTTTAAAAATGGGTATCGTGTCATTGCTTATAATATTCGTGGTTTTGGTGCATCAACGACGGTTAAAGAAAAACCAAGTATTGCCTTGAACAACACAAAGAGTTCAATAATCATATCCTGAATTTCATTTAAAACATTGATACCCCTCAGTAGTCACTCAAGTTAATATTGTCGGGTACAATTGAAATTGAAAATTGCCAGAATGGCGAGAAGTTTTAGCAAAAAAAATTATAAAAAATGCAAAATAGAAACTTTGATTTATTAGATGTTGTAAATAGCGCTGCTGTTAAACGGAGACTATTTATCAAGCAAACTGCTGCTTTAGCTGTTACAGCCACCGTGCCGAGTGCTTTGCAAGTGCTGCCAGACAATAGCCTTTCGGAAAAAATTCCTACTAAGGGATTTGCTGCCAATAATACCAGTGGGATATTATCGCCATTTAGGTTTGATAGGAGACCCGTTGGCGATAATGACGTTCAGATTGAAATCATGTACTGCGGTGTTTGTCATTCAGATATTCATTCGGTCAGAAGCGAATGGAAAACCGAAAAATACCCATTGGTGCCAGGTCATGAAATTGCGGGCATAGTAGTTAAAGTGGGTAAAAACGTAACGAAATTTAAAATAGGCGACCATGCAGGGGTTGGTTGTATGGTTGATAGCTGTGGTGTTTGTATCAGCTGTACGGCAGGTCATGAGCAATATTGTGATAAAAATGAAACTGTTTTCACGTATGGGGCTCCAGACAAAATCCTTGGTGGCATTACACAGGGTGGTTATTCAAAAACGATTGTCGTAAAAGATAGCTTTGTGATTAATATCCCCATGAGCATGGATTTAAAAACAGCTGCGCCTATACTCTGTGCAGGTGTCACGACATTTTCACCCATACTTGCGTGGCAAGTAAAAAAAGGAATGACAGTTGGTATTGCTGGTATTGGCGGACTCGGTCACATGGCGATAAAGTTAGCCGTTGCAAAAGGTGCAGATGTGATTGCCTTCACCACGTCACCTTCAAAAGTGGCAGACATAAAGCGTTTTGGTGCAAAAGAAGTGGTGGTCGTAGATGATATAAGTAAATTGACCCCCTATACCCGCAAAATGGATTACATGATTTCCACCATACCTGCGAAGTTCAATATTGATGCTTATTTACCCCTTGTAAAACGAAATGCCACTTTTACCCAATTGGGTATTGGAGCACAACCGCTCTCTGTAAACATGGGTGCTTTAACACATACACGGGTCAATTTTATTGGTTCATTAATCGGCGGCATTGCCGAAACGCAGGAAGTAATAAATTTTTGTGCGCTCAATAATATAGCTCCTGAAATAGAACTCATCAACATAAAAGATATCAATGACACAATGAATAATGTAGTTGCTAAAAAGGCAAGATACAGATATGTGATTGATATGGCAACATTATAAAACCTAATTTAAATAATAATAATATGAAAAAATATAAATTATTTACCTCTGTAAAAGTAGGCTCCTTAGAATTAGAAAACCGTATTGTCATGGCACCGATGACGCGATGCAGAGCGATTGGTAATATCCCGAATGATTTGATGGCAACGTATTATCAACAACGGGCAACGGCGGGGTTAATCATCACCGAAGGTACTTCACCGTCGCCAAATGGTTTGGGTTATGCCCGTATTCCAGGGATTTTTAGCAAAGAGCAGGTCGAAGGTTGGAAAAAAACAACGGCTGCGGTGCATAAAAGCGGCGGTAAAATTGTTATTCAACTGATGCACACGGGTAGAATTAGCCACGTTCTGAATATGGCGCACGGTACGGAAATATTAGCCCCTTCTGCCATAAAAGCGGCGGGGCAAATGTGGACAGATGCCAAACAATTGCAGGATTTTCCGATTCCAAAAGAAATGACCGCCCAAGACATTGTTTCGACACAAGCGGAGTATGTGACCGCTGCAAAAAATGCGATTGAAGCAGGATTTGACGGTGTTGAACTACTCGGCGCGAACGGTTATTTGCTCGAAGAGTTTTTGTCGCCCATCACCAATATACGGAAGGATAAGTATAGTGGCAGCATCGAAAATCGTTGTCGGTTTGTGATTGAAGTCGCAACTGCAGTGGCGGCGGCGATTGGCAAAGACAAATTAGGCATTCGTTTATCGCCTTATGGTGTAGCGAGTGATATGCCGCATTATCCCGAAATTGACGCGTCTTATGATTATTTATCAAAAGAACTCAACAAATTGGATATTGCGTACATTCATTTGGTTGACCATTCGGCGATGGGCGCACCGACTGTGCCTATTGAAATTAAAAAGTTGATACGCCATAATTTTAAAAATACGCTTATTATTTGTGGCGGGTATGATAAAGACAGCGCAGAGGCAGACATTGAAAGTGGCTTGTGTGACCTTGTTGGATTTGGGCGACCTTTTATCAATAATCCCGATTTGGTTGAACGCTTAGAGCATAATGAGGAATTATCTCAAAATTTGAAAATGGAATTATTTTACTCGGCTGATGCACTGGGTTATACGGATTATCCCAATTTCAAAGTACCGTTGGTGCTTCAAATTCAGTAGCTTTTTTATTAAAACACATAGTCACATAAGGCATATAGATTATCTCTTAATTAAAGGATATGTGCTCTATGTGGCTATGTGTTTTAATCTTTTAATAAACGTGTGAATCATGCAACTCTTACCCAAAATTGTATAACACCCCCCCTCAGTAAAAAGCCCACTTTTGTACTTCAATATCATAAAATATGACTTACGAAAATATAGTGGCACTCATTGGCAAAGACGAAGAATATCTTTTGTCTTCTCCACGTGAAACAATACCCAAAGAGAAATTACATCTCCCCGGAGTTGATTTTATAGACCGCGTTTGTATGGATTCTAACAGGAACATACAAACGCTTTGTAGTTTGAAAACGCTTTTCAATTCGGGTAGATTGAGAGGAACTGGCTATCTGTCTATTTTACCCGTTGACCAAGGTGTTGAACACAGTGCGGGAGCATCATTTAGTGCCAATCCTATGTATTTTGACCCTGAAAATATTGTAAAATTGGCAATAGAAGGCGGGTGCAATGCCGTAGCCAGTACAATTGGCAGTTTAGCCAGCGTGGCGCGGAAATATGCCCATAAAATACCTTTTATTGTAAAAGTCAACCACAACGAATTACTGACTTACCCCAATAAATACAATCAAATCATGTTTGGGTCAGTCAAAGACGCTTGGAATTTGGGTGCAGTTGCTATTGGTGCGACTATTTATTTTGGCTCACCCGAATCGGATAATCAAATTATTCAAGTGTCGCAAACCTTTCAAGAAGCGCATCGTTTGGGCATGGCAACTGTTTTATGGTGCTACTTACGTAATGACAATTTCAAACAAAACGGTACAGATTACAGCGTCTCGGCAGACTTGACAGGGCAAGCCAATTACCTCGGCGTAACGATTCAAGCCGATATTATCAAACAAAAATTGCCTGAAAACAATGGCGGTTACAAGGCTTTGAATAAGACCAGCCAATACGGAAAATTTGATGAACGCATGTACACCCAATGGGCTTCCAATGACCCGATTGGGCTGTGCCGCTATCAAGTTATCAACTGTTATATGGGACGGGCGGGGCTTATCAATTCGGGTGGCGCGTCGGAAGGCGAAAATGATTTGAAAGAAGCGGTGCGGGCGGCGATTATCAACAAACGGGCAGGCGGCATGGGTATGATAGTCGGACGGAAATCTTTTCAAAAATCTTTTGTTGAAGGTATTACGCTCTTAAATGCCGTTCAAGATGTTTACTTGGAAAAACAAATAGACATTGCTTAATGCTGATGAGCATTTTGAATTTGCAGAATTTAAGTAAATCCAGATGCGTAAATCATGCAACTCTTCTCCATAATTTTGTAACACTCTCCAACTTGGAAAGGCTCAACTTTGTAGCGTCGTGAAAAAAATTTCACCCACAAATTGCCTTTGGGCAATTAAAAAAATCGTAAAAATGAAAAAGTTAATCTTATTGGCAGCCCTGTTTTTTGTGTTTATAATAACTGTAAATGCCCAAACATATAAAAAAGAAGACCAAATGCCTGATGGTTCGCTCACTTTTTCACCCAATCCTGTACACGAACAACTGACTATACAATTTGATAATTATTGCGAATACAATTTGAAATGGTTAATTACGGATTTCACGGGTCGGATAATACTAAACGGTACTTACCCTGCCTGCCAGCAAATGATTCAAATTGAGACAGGTGTTTTTCAAAATGGCATGTACATTTTCGTGATTACCACTCCCGATGACAATATTCGTAAAACGATACGATTTGTTAAAAGCTAATAGTTTTAAAAATTTAAATGCCTACTTAAAACGTGTGAATCATATAACTCTTTCCCCAAATTGTATAACATATCCCCTCAGTGAAAGGCCCAACTTTGTAGCGTGGTTTTGTATAAAAAGAAATCATAACTCGAATAAGTAGTTGCGCTAAAATAAAATTTAATATGAAATCATATAAAAAAATCGGTGTTTTCACAGTTTTTTCACTTTTATTCTTAGGAATTTCAAGTTGCGACACACCCTCATTGGCAGCCCAAAATCAGTCTTACACAAATCCCAATTGGCTACCCCCTCAGTATGCGGGTATGCGGTACTACTATATGCCCGATATTGAAACGTATTACGATTTGACAAACCATGATTTTATCTACTTGGACAATGGAGATTGGTTGTTTTCTACTTCCTTGCCGCCCATGTATGGTAATTATGATTTGTATAATGGTTATTATGTGGCTCTGAATATGAATGTGTTTCAACCGTGGATGCACCATCAATTTTACATATCCAATTATCCAAGATATTATTATCGCAATCGCTATCAAGGCGATGCTTTTTTAAATCTAAGAGGTTTTAATGAAAATGACCGCAAACCTTTTTATTGGAAACAAGAAGAAAGGAATCACATGAACGAGGCTCGAAAAAATGATAGACATGAAGACAGGCATGAACCGTCAAGACCTTCCCAAAAACCCAATTATTATGGCAAAAACATAGGAGAACCTGTGAAAGTAAGACCACAAATGCGGGAGAAAACACACAATAATGTCCCTCAAAATAAGCCAAACGATAGGCCTAAAAACCAAAGGTCGGGCGGACACTCCTAAGCGACTTACTGTTGAAAAAAATAGAAATGAGCCATAAAAACATGAAATCTGTTGCTATCATCGTCGCACATCCCGATGATGAAACTTTATGGGCAGGCGGAACTATTTTGACTCATCCCGAATGGCAATGTTTCATTATAAGCCTTTGCCGAGGAAGTGACGAAGACCGTGCGCCCAGATTCTATAAAGCTTTAAAAACACTTAAAGCGGAAGGCATTATGGGCGACCTTGACGATGGTATTGACCAAAATCCATTGGAGGAGCAAGCTCTTGAGCAAACTATATTGGACTTATTGCCAGCAAAATCTTTTGATTTAATTATTACACATAACCCGAATGGTGAATACACAAAACATCTTCGGCATGAAGAAATCAGTAAAGCAGTGATTCAATTGTGGCACACAGGTAAAATTACAGCAACAGAACTTTGGACTTTTGCCTACGAAGATGGCAATAAGGCTTATTTTCCAAAACCTGTGAAAAATGCCACTATTTTCAATACACTGACAAACGCAGAGTGGCTTTTGAAATATAGCTTAATGACTGAAACCTATGGCTTTTCAAAAGACAGCTGGGAGGCACAAACCACGCCTAAACAAGAAGCCTTTTGGCAATTTCAACACTGGGATACTGCCAAGCAATGGCTTGTAAAAGGCGGTATTTAAGGTCAAAATATGGTGCGTTTCGTACCATCAAGCCAAAGGCATGACTGATGGGATAAAATTTGAAGATATTAATATATGAAAGTATTAGTTTTATACGATTATCCACCTTCACCGGGTGGATTGGCAACACAAGGAGATCTTTTATACAAGGGATTACTTGAATTAGGCGTTGATGTACATGCCGTGCATTGCGAATCAGATCAGGAAAAAGAGTGGTATTATCGCTGGTTTAAGCCTGATGTAGTGGTCGGTATTGGCTATTGGGGGCATACGCCGCATTTGATATTGCACCCACAAAAACACGGTGTTTTGCCTGTTCCGTGGTTGGTTGCCAATGGATATATTGCCAATTATCAAGACGTTTTAAATAAATTGCCTTTGATATTGGTCACATCGCATTGGGTAAAAGAGATGTATGTCCGCGATGGTATCAAAGGCGATAACATCGTAGTCTTACCTGTTGGCTGTGATACAAATGCTTTTATACCTTTTAAAAAGGACGACTCTAAAATCACTGCTGTACGTGAAGGCTTGGGCGTTGCACCCGATGAATTAATGATTTTGACAGTAGGTGGTGATGCCGCTTCAAAAGGTGCAAGAGAAGTGATGCAAGCATTGGCAACTTTGGATAAAAAAGTGCCCAAATGGAAATATATCTGCAAAGTCTGGCCGCAACCACGGACGGAATTTCAAAGTTCCGAAGATTCGAAATTGGCACAGGAACTTGGCATTGAAAAAAATATTATTTACGCCACTAACACCATTTCCCGAAATTTCATGCCTTACCTTATTGGGGCGTGTGATATTTACGCCGCACCTTCTCGACTCGAAGGTTTCGGAATGCCGCAAGTGGAAGCAGGAGCTTGTGAAAAACCTGTCATTGGCATCGAAGCAATGGGCATGCTGGACACTTTAATACAAGGAAAAACGGCATTTATGGCAGGTGTAGCAGAAAGAATCGTGGTAAACGATGTAACGCTTGGTGTAGAATCGGGCTTTGGTGAAAATCATAAAATTATTTTCACAGAACCCCGCACCGTAGATTATCGAGCCGATGTTCAAGACATAGCAAAATATTTACAAATATTGATGAATAATCCGGACTTGCGAGAAAAAATGGGCAAAACTGCCAGAAAACACGTCGTGGAGCATTTTGATTATCGGGTTGTTGCTCAACGTTTTATCGACATAATGAGGGATAAATTGGGCATAAAGTAACAAGTGTTTTAAAACCAAAACCATGCAAAAGATAGAAAAAGAAGCCATTGAAGCTGCTAAAAAAGCTGCCCTTGACGTGTTATTACACAATGCAAAAGGTCCTTTTCTGGGGCTTCCAAGAACAGCAGGGTGGGGTTATCCAGAGCCTTATACCCGAGATCTGATGTTTTCTATTTTAGGTATTGCGGTTTCTGGAAACCTTGTTTTATTCGACAGTATGCGCAGGGTTTTAGAAACATTAGCTAGAAATCAGTCAGAAAAAGGGCATATTCCATCATTGGTTCATGATAAAGAAGATAGGGGTTCAAGCGATACAACGCCTTTATTTTTATTAGCAGTGGGTATTTTTAGAAAAATGACTGACGACCCAAATTTTCTCCATGATGCTGTTGAAAAATCGCTTACATGGATGTCGTATCAAAGCCCATCGGATAGATATTTAGTGGCGCAACAGCCCACAAGCGATTGGCGCGATGAGCAATGGGTTCTCGGCTATGGGCTGTTTGTGAATACATTGGTTTATAGTTATCTACGAATGTTGGGATTAGATGAAAAAGCTGATAAAATGCACAAAGAAATGAGCCGATTTACCATCACAGGCGGCGTCATTCACAATCATGTACATGAAGGACTTGTTGTAAAACACAAACCCTATTATGCTTTTTGGTCATATAAAATTCACAGCAGCGAACGATTTGATTTATTGGGCAATAGCCTTGCGATTTTATCAGGCATTGCTTCGCCCTCGCGGGCAGATGAAATGGTATCGTGGATAGAGGCAGAGTGTGAAAATATGAAAAAAAGTGGAGAATTAGGAGTGGATTTACCGCCCAATTTCTTCCCTTTTATCCACCCTCAAGACCCAGATTGGCACGCGCGTTATGCCCAATTCAACAATCCGGGGGAATATCACAATGGCGGTATATGGCCTTTTATATGTGGTTTTTATATAGCTGCTTTGGTGGCTGCAAAAAGATATAAACTGGCGGAGGAAAAGCTGGTAGCATTGACCAATTGTGTAAAATTGAGAGGTCATACTGAGGGGGTCTCTTTTGGTTTCAACGAATGGATAAAAGCACAAACGGGCAAACCTATGGGCCAAGATTGGCAAACTTGGAGTGCTGCTCTCTATTTATATGCTGCTAAATGTGTAGAGGAAAAGCAAACACCGTTTTTCGACACAATGCGTATCCACAACAGAGATTTAGCTAAAAATGAACTGACATGAAATATCCTCTACAATTCCTCTTCCTTTTTAGCTCAATTTACAACAACTGTGCAGCGCAAGATTCTTCACGACAATGGAATATTCAAGCCTGTTTTCAATATGCCATCGAACACAATATCCAAATTACCACGTTGCGATTGAGTGAACAATCTGCGCAACAGGATTTGATAGCGGCTAAAGGTGTTAAAATTCCGAGTTTGTCTGCTTCGGTGGGTAATACATTTCACAACTCAAATAATAATGTTTCGGGCAATACGAACCTTGTCAATCAGTTTGCCAGTAACGGCAGCTATTCCGTCAATTCTTCGATTGTTTTATGGAATTTCAATTATATCAATAACAATATTCGACAAAGGGATTTGCTGACACAGTCGGCGGGGCTTTCCATTCAGCAATCTCAAAACTTTATTACTTTAGCCATTACACAAGCATATTTGGATATTTTATTGGCAAAAGAGAATGAAAAATACATTGCTGACCTTGCTAATACCTCCAATTCAAGGGTAAAACAAGGGCAAATGTTTTATGATGCAGGGAGTATTGCGAAAAAAGATTTGTTGCAATTACAAGCGCAATTTGCGAGCGATAAGTATTTATTGATTCAAATTCAAAACGCCATTCGGCAAAATATTTTAGCTTTAAAACAGATACTTCAATTACCAACGGATACTTTATTTGAAATAGCAACGCCTATTTCTTTGGATACAAATGCAGTCATTTCTCCTTTGCGTGAAACGCAGGAAACGGCTTTACAGAATTTTCCTGAAATTAAAATTGGGCAATTAGATGTGGATATTACTGCCTTCGATATTGCCAAAGCGAAAGCGGGTTTTATGCCTGTTTTGTCCGCCAACGGCTCATTTGGAACGGGGTATAGCAATACAATTACGAACGACAATTATCCTGAAACAGGCTATTTTAAGCAAGCGGGTAATAATTTTTATCAAAATGTGGGTGTGTCATTGTCTATTCCCATTTTTTCAAATTTTACGCATAAAACCAATCTTGAAAAAGCCAATATCGCTTATAAACAAGCCAATTTGAGTTTACAAAACAGTGAGTTGGTCTTAACGCAAGCCGTTGAACGGGCATATCTCAATGCTAAAAACGCTCAACAAGCCTACGAAGCCGCCAATGAACAGCTATTGGCTTCCACTGAAAATTACCGCATCGTCACCGAACAATTCAGATTAGGCGGTACAAATACGTATGATTTATTGCAGCAAAGAAATCAGTATGTGCAAGCCGTTCAAGCCTATACACAAGCTAAATATACCCTTGTTTTACAACAAAAAATATATCAATTCTATACGGGTAAGGCGATAACATTGTGATGCTACCCCATCAGTATAAAGCCCATTTTTTAATAAAAAATAGGCTATTTTTTTAAGATTAATACCGTTTTTAACATGAAAAAGAAAATTATCATATCCGTAGTTGTTTTGGTTGTTGCGGCGGCAGCAGTCTTTTTGTATTTTAAATTCAAGAAAAAAGTACAGATTGTGACTTTTACGACAGCGCAATCTCAAACGGGATATATTGCTAAAACGATAACCGCTACGGGTAGTATTCAGCCAGTTGATACGGTTTCAGTAGGCGCACAGGTATCGGGCGTGGTGAAAAAAGTGTATATAGATTTTAATGATGTGGTAAAAGAAGGCCAATTGATTGCAAAAGTGGATCCCACCATTGCGGCGGCGCAAGTCGTACAATCCAACGCCAATCTTACGAATGCAAAAAGTAATAGGACGCTTCAACAAAGTAATTTTGATAGGCAAAATCAATTATACAATCTCGGTGCAATCAGCAAAGCGGATTATCAAATTGCGGTGAATGGATATAATAATGCTAAATCTACGGTTGAAAACGCGACCGCACAATTGACTCTTGCTAAGAAAAACCTGTCTTATACGGATATTTATTCGCCCATTAGTGGCGTGGTGCTCAATCGAAATGTGAGCGAAGGGCAGACCATTGCGTCCAGTTTTAGCTCGCCTACCTTGTTCACAATTGCCAAAGATTTGAGTAAAATGCAGGTACGCGCCAATGTTGATGAAGCCGATATTGGCGGCGTAAAAGTAGGTCAAAACGTCACTTTTACGGTTGATGCTTTCCCGAATGATGTTTTTGAAGGAGCAGTGACAGAAGTTTTATTGCGGGCTTCAGTCTCTTCAAATGTGGTCACTTATGCCACTTTGATAAACGTGGACAATAAAGATTTGAGACTTAGACCAAGCATGACCGCCAGCATCAATATATACATTGAGGAAGATAGCGCAGCATTGCTCATCCCTTCACAAGCCTTACTATTTAAGCCCGATACCGTACTTTTAAAAGATTTTAAAATTAAAAGATTAGAAGTAAAAACAGCCGTTGCAACCAATATCAATAAGGTAAAAAATACACTTCCAAGAGACTCCACGCGTAAAATAAACGCTGATAATGCTGAAATAACAAAATCAACTATTTGGGTTAAAAATGGCGATACTTTAAATGAACGCCACATTTTGACGACTTTAAATGATAATATTTCTGTAAAAGTTGTGAAAGGACTTTCCCTTAATGAGGAAGTGATAATGAGTGCGGTTGCCAGTGATAGTAAAAACGGTAGCAAAACGCCAACAACTGTACAAAGCCCTTTTATGCCTAAAATGACGAGGCGAACAACGGGGAAGGCGAAGAATTAGCACCCCCTCAGTATTCATTACTTTTCAGAATTAGAATAGTCTTACTAAGCCTTCAAGGCTTAGTAAGACTTAGTCAAACGATAAGCTCAATTCTTTTCAAAAAAACACCCAATGGATTCAATCATTGTCGATATTAAAAACCTAAAACGCTCATTTTCAATTGGCGAAGAAACAGTAAAAGCCTTAAATGACGTGAGTTTTACCATTAAAACGGGTGAATTTGTGACCATTATGGGCAGCAGTGGGTCGGGAAAAACGACTTTATTGAATATTTTAGGCTGTTTGGACAAACCTACTGAGGGGTCTTATTTTTTAGATGGAACGAATATCAGTGAGTTGTCAAAAAACGAATTGGCGGATTTAAGGAATAAAAAAATAGGCTTCGTTTTTCAATCTTATAATTTATTAGCCCGAACATCGGCTATTGAAAACGTCGAATTGCCTTTACTTTATAACTCAACTTTTTCAGCCGAACAGCGCAAAGAAAAAGCCATAAAAGCACTCGAAGCGGTGAAACTCAGTGACCGCTTGCACCATTTACCCAGCCAACTATCGGGCGGGCAACAGCAACGTGTAGCCATTGCAAGGGCTTTGGTGAATGACCCCGTGATGATTTTGGCGGATGAAGCCACTGGCAATCTTGATTCCAGAACGTCCTACGAAATTATGATGCTGATACAAGAGTTGAATGCGCAAGGTAAAACCATTGTTTTTGTTACCCATGAACCCGATATTGCTACTTTCAGCAAACGGACGATTACTTTAAAAGACGGTAAAATAATAAAAGACATTGTCAACAATAATGTCCAAAATGCCCAAGAAGTTTTAAAAAATCTTCCAATCATAGATGAAGCAGCCACCGCAACAGCATGAAAATAACCAATCTTTTACTCATTGCTTGGCGTGCCATTCTGCGCAATAAAATGCGGACGTTCCTCACCATGCTCGGCATCATCATCGGTGTGGGTGCAGTTATTTCAATGATTGCCATTGGCGAAGGCTCAAAACAGAGCATTCAGAGCCAAATATCCGCCATGGGTAGCAATATGATAATGATTAGACCCAACAGCAACGTACAAGGCGGCGTGAGGTTGGATAATACAAGCGTGGAGTCTTTGACTGAAACCGATGTCATTGCCCTACAAAAGAAAACGGCATTTATCAAAGCAATTTCACCGTCAGTAGCAGCAAAAGGGCAGGTTGTGAATGGAGCTAATAACTGGTCAACGAGCGTACAGGGCATATATCCCGAATTTCTAAGCATCCAAAGTTGGTCGCTGAAAGAAGGCACATTGTTTACAGAACAAGACGTCAAAACAGCTTCAAAAGTGTGTTTAATTGGTCAAACTGTGATTACGAACCTGTTTCCAGATGGGGAAGATGTATTGGGTAAAAGCATTCGTTTTAAAAATATTCCTTTTAAAATAATTGGCATATTGAATAAAAAAGGTGTCAATACCTTTGGGCAAGACCAAGATGATGTCATCCTCACGCCTGTAACAACGGTGCAAAAACGCATATTGGCAACAACGTACTACCAAAGCATTTTTGCTTCGGCAATTGATGAAGCGTCCACTGAAAAAGCCGTTGCGGATATACAAGAGACATTGAGAGGTACGCATAAACTCACAAATGCCGAAGACGACGATTTTACGGTAAGAACCCAAACAGAACTCATGACGATGCTTTCCTCAACGACCAATATTTTGACCATTTTATTGACCGTTATTGCGGGTATTTCACTTTTAGTGGGCGGTATTGGCATTATGAACATTATGTATGTGTCTGTTACGGAACGCACCAAAGAAATTGGTTTACGCATGGCGATAGGGGCGAGGGGCAGCGATATTTTAATGCAATTCCTAATTGAAGCCATTTTAATCAGTATTACGGGCGGGTTGATTGGCGTGGCGTTGGGCGTTAGTTCATCGGCTTTGGTGACCGTTTTTCTGAAATGGCCCACATTGGTCACACAATCTTCGGTGATTTTATCTTTTTTAGTGTGCTTTTTTACGGGCGTGTTTTTTGGGTATTATCCAGCCTTGAAAGCATCACGGTTGGATCCGATTGAAGCGTTGCATTATGAATAATGAAAAAAGAGTCAAGATACTGAGGGGTGGCTTGACTCTTTAGGTTAGCACAAGGCTATATATAATATATTTAAAAGTTTTATTATTCTTGATTTTTCCTTGTTATACTTCTTATTAAAATTTTTCTGCTCTCTCCATAAGATGTAATTTTTTTATTGAAGAATTAATATCATTTGCCGCCCATACAGAAAATGTAACGGCTCTTTGAAGAAATAAGAAAAATAGAATGGCAAAAGAAAGCGAAAAAACTATCCAAAAGGAAGTGTTGTGTGTGTCATTTAGAATGATCTTTATTATTGAAAACAACGCTATTAAAGCCGCTGCAATTGCTAAATTGTGTGACATCGCACACCACATATTCCAAGATTCCACATACTTAAAATTATTTGGGCTTAAATCCCTTAAAAGCGCATATTTATCAGAAATGCTTAATCCTTCAACATCTACAAAATTGTGTTTAAATAATCTAAAACCCAAATTTTTGTATAAATATCGACCAATTGGGTTAACTGCGAAGCCGACAATGTATCCAATAACTAAAATCAGAATACCCGAACCAACTTGTAGTTTTCCTGCCATTGATAGATAGTCTTCTGCCGAGCAGTAGCGTATATCTAAAATAAAAAAAGCAAAGATAATA
>JANPHO010000583.1:0-3060 GCA_031424515.1 Saprospiraceae bacterium | reverse complement strand
ATAAATGTGTGAGTCCTCTGGACTCAATACTAGTTGAAAATGAGTCCAGAGGACTCACACATTTGTAGAAAATATCATTTTTCGCTCTTGACGAGTCCAGCGGACTCGCACATTTAGAACCAACGAACCTTTGCCCAGCGGGGTCAAACATAAACTTAATAGTATACATTTTAAATCACTGTTAAAAATTAAAATCAATTTCTGCTTCAAAAGTGCGGTTCCACGGTAGGTCAAAATTTAGATTCGTAATTTTTACCCCCTTCCCGCTATTAACGGGATTTACAACAGTATTTTTGAAATTTTTAGCTGTTTTTAAGGCAATGGGCTCTAATTCTTTTTTACAAAATGCTTCAATTATTGCCGTTTGTTCATCCGTCAAGCGGAAAGCATTCCATTTATTCTCTTTTATCATTGCCAATGCCTTTGGGCGTACGATGCTGTGATAGGTGTAATCATCAAACAAGCGATTCAGGGTGAACCATTTTTGGGCATAAACCATGCGTTTTTTCACCTTTTTCACCTTTTTTTTATTTAAAACGGCTTGTGAAACGCCGTATAAAATACCGTGCGGCAAAGCCGTACCGACGGTGTTTCCCGCAGTATTCCAACAAGCGTAGCCATATATTCTTGAAAAAATAAAGGCTCTTTTAAGGGTTTCATTAAAAGTGGTATCGCCCCCTTGAACGTCACCTTTGGGGTCAACATCGGCGATGATTATGCCTTTTTTAGGATTATTTTTATTAAAATCAATGATTTCTTTGGCAAAGCTCGTCACTCTGCTTGCGTCAAATCTTGAAGCAAAAACATAAAATACAATATCAGCTTGTTGCACATCTGAAACTTCTTCCGCACCGACCGCTTTTAGGTGAAAACTGACCGTTTTACTGAGGGGTCTATCCTCAAACGGCATCACTTGATTAGCGGCTTTTTCAGTAGAATATATCGCTTTTATTTTAGGATGATATTGGTATTTATCGGACATCGCTCGGGCTAAAAGCAACATCGATACTTCATCAGCACCGGGCTGAATCGCTACTTTTTCACTTAAATTATGCGTTTTAACGGTTTCAATAAGCGTTTCTCTGTCTTTTACATGAATACCTTTGGGCTTCGCATCGTCTTGCGAGAGAATGAGATAATCAAAGGTTTTATTTTCAGTTAAATCAACAGCTAAAAGATTGATTTTGAGATTGCGTTCTCTGGCTTTTTTATAGTTTTCAAGGGCTTGGGCAGGTATTTCACTTTCGAGTTTTTCAACAATTTCTTTATTTTCGGGATAAGGTGAATAATCTGCCCAACGGGCTAGTTTTTCACGGTAGGCTTCATTTTTACCATCGCCTGTGGGTGCAAGGCGCATGATGACGCTTGAACCATAAATCTTGATTTTAGGTGCTTTTTGACGTATTTCTTTAACGATTTCAAGGCGTTTTAAGGCATTTTCAATATCTGTCTCATGTACGCGTGAAGCGACCAAACCCCCATACGCCAGCATATCCATTGAAATAATGGCTGCATCAAATTTTCCTAAATCCTGTCTTTTTAACCATAAAATTATAGAATCCGATTTGCCAAATTGGGTAAAACGCCCTAACAATGTACGGGGTGGCGTAACGATTTCAACATCACCAATCAAGCCCATTTTTACGGGGAATTGGAGGCAGGGTGGGCGGTCATCTAAAGGAATCATCAACACGTGCGAGGTATATTTTACCTGCGCATGGATTGAAATGATAAGATTGCACATTAAGCAAACGACTATGATAATTTTAAAATTCATAGCTTCGGAATATATACCCCTCAGTATCAGAGGCTTTTTTTAATGAAATTTAAGGCAATTATACAATATTTTATTTATCTTTAATAAAAATTTTACTAAAGTTGCTGTTTTTATTTTTTTATTTTTCTATATTTGCTTTCGGCTTACTTATAAGTAGTTGGGCTAAAATAAACCTGCCTACCGGCAGGCAGGTTTATTTCTTTACACCTACTTATATTAGCTAATATTCATCAAATTTAACCAAATCTCACTTTACTTTTCTTTCTATCCCACGTGATTTTTATTTTTCATTTTAAAAGACAAATACGTATGAAACAGAAGTTACTCTTAACATTTATTATTTTTTGCAGTGTGATATTCAGTCTTTCTGCACAAAAAACTATTACAGGCAAAATTATCAATGAAGCCAATGAGCCCGTAGTGGGAGCTTCTATTGCTGAAAAAGGAACGACTAAAGGTGCAATATCTGATATTGATGGTAATTATAGCATCTCCGTCAGTGAAAATGCTACGCTGGTTGTATCATTTATTGGTTTTGCTTCACAGGAGGTTGCCATAGGCAATGAAAGTACAATAAATATAACCTTGTCTGAATCAGCTTTACGTCTTGATGACGTAGTAGTAGTAGGTTATGGCAAACAGAAAAAAGCCAACTTAACAGGGGCTGTAAATCAATTCACGACCGAGGATTTGACGCAACGTCAAGTTTCGTCAACCAGCCAATTGCTACAGGGTATTGCCCCAGGTGTAGCTGTTTGGCAATCGTCGGGTAAACCAGGCGCTGATGGACCCAATATCCGTATTCGAGGTATTGGTTCGCTTTCTTCAGGTACGGGGCCATTGGTTATGATTGATGGGGTAGTAACGACAATGGATTTCCTTGACCCCAATTCCATTGCCAGTATGACGGTTTTGAAAGATGCTGCTTCTACTGCTATATATGGTGTGCGTGGGGCAAATGGCGTTATTGTGATTAAAACGAAGCGTAGCCAAAGAAATGGAATTCATGTTTCTTATAATAGTTTTGTTTCAAAGCAAGAAGCTACTGAGTTTCCAGAACGCGTTTCTGCAATTGAGCATATGGAGATGAGTAATATTGCTCAAACCAATTTTGCTCGCCGCAGTAACCCAAATGCACCAGATGCATTTGTTTTTCCACAATCCTTGATTGAGAAATACAAATCAAGTCCCGTAGATAATATTGAGGTTTTTAATACAGATTGGACAAAAGAGCTTTTTACTAATAATGGTTTGATGCAAAATCATAACATTGTGTTGGATGC
>JANPHO010000582.1:0-9262 GCA_031424515.1 Saprospiraceae bacterium | reverse complement strand
TTTATTTATAAACCAGATTCTTTCGCTGCGCTCAGAATGACAAGCGGGTAGTGTGTAGAATTTTAAGGATAATAAAATTTAATTAATTGATAATCAATCTTTTACGAAAAATTTTAAAAAAATAATTAAAAAAATGTCACGAATACTGAGGGGGTGGATTATATAAATGTCCACTCGATGAAACGTGATGAAAAATAAAATAAAAAAATATTTTAAAAAAAATGTCACACGGAGAGCGAATGGAGATTATACAAATGAAAACGGTTTTAAAACAACAAATCACATAATTTTCAAACGCCGTTTTTTAACTCTTAAAACTATACTTAAAACAACATTTTATAATCCACATGAACATTTTTTAAAAATAATTTATAATCACATTTTTTGAACTTTTAAAATTAAAATCCGATGAAAAAAGTATCTTTTATTGCAGCTTTCGCTTTCGCAGCGTTCTTCTCAAATTCAGCTAATGCTACAACTTTCAGAACTGAAAATGCTGAAACTA
Source organism: Saprospiraceae bacterium (assembly GCA_031424515.1). GTDB lineage: Bacteria > Bacteroidota > Bacteroidia > Chitinophagales > Saprospiraceae > JAAFJT01. The sequence goes on along the minus strand of JANPHO010000582.1, from coordinate 8,757 downwards.
TCACTACCCGCACTGAAACTCCCGTAAATGTATTGGGTGCTGAAATGCTTAAAATCACTATTACGATCCATTTTAAAAGATGGGATTTGACCATCGAAATTGAATGTATCACAGCAGGTGGCGGCGGCAACAACGGCGGCGGCACGACAGAAGTAGACGGTACTATCGAAGGTAATATGCTCAAAATCCAAATGCCTGAGGGTAAAAAACGTGATTTGATAGGTGCTTCTCAATTCAGAGTGGTAAAAGGTGGCACTTTCAAGTTGCCAAACGGTGAAGTTATCTCTATCAAAGATGGTCAAGTATTGACTACAACTGATATGAAAACACTTTCATGCCCTGTTGTTAAAAAGCAAACGCAAGGCGCTACGTTTGGTGAAAAAGTGAACGCTGGCAAAAACTAAAATTATAGTATCCAAAAACCAATTTTATCCCCCATCCTGAAAACCGATTTACCCTATGCAATACTGTCGGTCGTCATATAACCTCTATGCGACCGACTTTTTTATTAGATATTAGACTATTAGACAATAGATTTTAGACCTCTCTTTTAAGGTTATAATCCTGTGAACATTTTAAAAATATTGACTCATGAAAGCATATATCTCCTTTAAAACGGTGGCGTTCTGGCTACCCCTCAGTATAGTTACCTTTTTTTTCAATTTTTTACACGCTCAAAAATTTGAAGAAACCAATGAAATGATGAGCATCATTAGGGAAGATACGGCTAAAGGCTTGGTAACGGGCATTGGCTTGGGCTTAGATTTTTCAATGCTTTCTATGATAAACCCTCGCCCCAATGAAGGGAAGAATGCTACGAATATTGGCGGATTATTGAACTTTTATGCTTATTATACAGGTAAAAAGAGCATTTTTGATACTAAATTCAATATGCAAATAGCGGCTCAACGATTAGGGGCTTCCACTGAGCCATTTGTGAAAACGGCGGATGTGTTTCAATTAAATATGATAGCTGGTCGCAAAATTAGGAAACACCTCTATTGGGCAGGCATGGCAGATATGCGGTCGCAGTTCTTTTTTACCTATGGTGATGGTTATTTGAACTCTAATAATGGGGAATTTGATATTACTTCTGAGCCTTTTTCTCCTGTTACCTTGAAATTGATGCCTGGAATGCTGTATCGCCCGAATGCAGATGTGAAATTTTTACTCTCGTTTATTTCATCAAAAATGGTGATAGTAACAAGCGATTACTTGGCTGCAAAAGGCGATAGTACTGAGGGGGTGGGGTTTTTGGGCAATACATTTAATGGTGCGGGTGATTTTAAAAATATCAACTCACAATGGGGCGCCGAACTGAGGGGGGAGATAACAAAGAAGCTTTTTAATGATAGAGTTATCGTATCGAGTGTGGTTGATTTATATTCTAATTATTTAAAAACGCCTGAAAATGTGGCGTTTGAGTGGTATAATTCAGTGGATTTAGTGGTTTTTAAAAATCTTTCTATCAATTTGAAATCTGATTGGTTTTACGACCATAATGTTTTGGTGCACGTGGGCGGAGACCCCAATCATTTGGGTAGAAGAATGTCTATTCGTAACGCAGCGTTTTTGAAGTTTAATGCAGTTTTTTAATAGAAAAAAAGCCATTCCGTACAAGACAGAATGGCTTAACAAATATAAACAAAATGTTTACGCAAAATTCTTTATCTTCTGATATTTTTCAAGTTCTTATTGAACAATGAATTTCTGAGTTTGACCCTCTATTTTGATAAAATAAACGCCTTTTGCCAAGCCATTTACATCAGCACGATCAGTATCAAAACCATTGCTGATAAGTTTGCCTGATAGGTCGAAAATACCGTATGAACCTACTTCTTTACCGAAATACAATTGACCCTTTGAAACTGGATTAGGGAAAACTGGTCTTTCAATCACAGATAATTCCTTGTTGCTGCTTAAAATAAATAAGTTAGCGAGGATAGGATTATTTATGAAGTTCGCTCCTGATAATGCAGGCGAGTTAGTAACTGGACGGAAGTTAGGTGTTATAGATGAAGCCTTAGGGTTGACCAACAAAAGATTATCTGTGAATGCCACAGGGTCAATTTTGTTCGCCAAGTTACCTGTTGTACGTAACCAGTCGTTCATTTCTGTCAAACGTGCTGCTGCTGCTACTTCTACCAAGCCATTTGCCGTTGTTGTAGGAGCAATAGCCGCTACTGTGTTGCAAATCAAATTGTTATTGAATTGCAATTGATTCGTTTGTGGCACAGCTGGTTTGCCCAAAGCCGTTAATGATGCTGGATGATTTGTGTTAATGATACAAGAGTCACCGTCAATCATCACAAAATTGCGGTATCCCATAAAAATGCTATTAACAATACGCGCGCTTGCGTTGCGGCGAATACGTGCCCCACGACGGAAAGCTCCTTTTTCTGTGTCTGACAAATCATTGTAAGTTTTACCAACTTCAATGGGTCCAACCATGGTGAAATTTGAAAAAATGGCGGCAGTTTTCGGTGTAGAACCAGAGCCACTTGCATCGTTGTCAATTTCAAAACCCTCTGAAGTAGAACCGCCCGAAGTTGCATTCCAAGTCAAATCAAAAAGTGCTTTGTCTCTTACGCCAATGCCGAATTGATTGAGACCTCTATAGCCAAAATCTGCGTCAAAATCATCATCAGTTGTTTTCCAAGCAATTAGGTAAGAGCCATTTACGGTGCCACCGAACCACTCGAAAGCATCATCGTTTCCATGTGAGCATTGTACATATTGGATAGTAGTGCCACGACCAACCGAAGCCATTGTTAAGCTGTTAACTTCACGGTTTGCTTCAAAAGCCAAACCCGCGAACTCAATGCGGCAATAACGAACGATACCTGAGTTATCATTATCGTTTGTACCACCACCTTTACCTAAAGTAGCATCAATTGTACTGGGTATATTGCTAAAACCTTCCAATTGAAATTCGTTACCAGCTTGGTTGTTAGTTGCTTTACCACAGATTACCAAGCCACCCCAATCACCACGGTCACGTGCGCCCGCAGCTTTGTTTGAAGTCATGATAACGGGTTTGTCTTTCGTACCATTTACTTCGATTTGACCGCCGCGCTCTACTACGATGAACGCATAGTTGCGGGGAGAACCCGATAAGTCTGCTTGACCACGAATAACAGTACCCGCAGGAATGATTAATTTACCACCTTCGCGAACTGCAATAATGCCTTTAAGAAAGTAAACTTTGGTGGCATCAAGCGTTACGGTAGTTGTGATATTTTTGATGCCTGCAGTTGTTTGACCAAACATAGCGTTCAATACAGTTGTGTCATTAACTGCTGGATAAACGGCGTTAATTGGATCGAAATTAGTCCAACCTTGCGTCCAGTCTCTATCTGCTTCGGCGCGCAATGCACCTACATGTCCCGTTTGCATCAATTTGAAGTCAGCCTGTGCTTGTGCTGAAAAAGACAAAGCGATAATTGCTATTAGCGAGAGTAAATGTTTCGTCATTGTAAGGATATTTTTAAATTAAAGAAATGAATTTATTGTATGAAATGATAAATAGTCCAAACTTGGAGTACTGGGTTTTGCCCACTCATTTGGAGCAAAACCCAGCATTCGGTATTAAAAATTATAGCTTAAAGATAAATTAGTAGTGAAGCCGTTGAGATACAAGAACATTTGGCGATCGGCAGCAGCATTGAACTTTTTATTGCCATCAACATCTTGGAAGAATACCAAATCTTTACGCAAAACATCACCAACTGTTAGTTTAATATTAAAATTTTTGATATTTTTACCCACTTGAGCATCCAATACTGTCCGCGCTTGCTCATAAATATCAAGACGGAAAGGCGCGAACTTTTTATCAGCACCCACATAAGCGAGACGTGTTCCAATGCGATTTAAAACCACACTCGCAAACCAGCCTGACTCGCGGTCGTCGAACTGTAAACCAGCGTTGAGAATAAAAGGTGATTGACCTTGAAGTGGGCGATTAGCAGCGGAGTTAGAGCCTTCACGGAAACTCAAAGCCGATTGCATAAGTGACAAATTAGAGAACAATGAGAGGTTTGACCATATCTTTTGGCTACCAATGAACTCTAAGTTTTTCTTAACTTCAAACTCTGCACCGTAGATAACAGCTGATTTTTCATTTTGAAAATTGAAAGTCGTGAACGGTTGCGAAAGGTCGAAACCGAACTCAATCGGATTGCTGATTGTCTTTGCGAACACACCTGCTGAAACAATTTGACCACCAGAAGGATAGTATTCATATCGCAAGTCAAAATTATTCAAACGAGCAATTTTTAAGTCCAAATTACCTTTAATGTCTGCGTTTTTGTCAAAAACATAAAAAGCAAACGGCGCTAATTCACGGAACTCTGGGCGGTTAACCGAACGGAAATAAGAAGCGCGAATGTTTGATTTTTCGGACAATGAATAGTTTAAATTGATAGAAGGTAACCATTCAGCTTGTTTCAAAGATGTGAGTCTTGCATTTACTTTTTCATTATCTACGCGGATGTCAACGTTTTCGTAGCGTAAACCATACACCGCGCGGAGTTTTTCACCGTATGTTTGGTCTAATTGTGCGTAAAATGCTGTCAAGTCAGATTTACCATTGTAGTAAGCCAACTCGTCAATCGTTTTTTCGACGTAGTACAATTTGTTAGCGGCAAGGCTTTTCGCCCCGAAATCTATTGAAGGGTTGCCAGAAACGTCAGTCAAGGCACCATTGAAAACAAAGTTACGGGCAAAGAAATTGCGGTCACGATTTTGGTAAAATACGCCCACTTTCACATCAGTTCTAATCTTTTCTCCTTTGAAGGATTTGTTCAAACTCCAGTCAGTACCTACCACTTGTTCGTCCAAATCAGAATTAAAACGTCCGCTACTGCTATTGAAAAAATCGCCAATACCAGGAGTAAATTGTGTTGCACCCGACGGGCGTGTATAACTTGCAATGCGGTAATCAGGAATGCGGCGGCGCACATTTGAGTAGCTAACCAAACCGTTAAGCGTCATGAAATTTTCACCAATAACTTGCTTCAATGATAAAACACTGTTAAGCAAACGGTTATAATTCAATATATTAGACGTGCTACGCACTTGAAAATCATCAGCAACGTTGGCAAAACCCCCGCGGGAAAGCGTGTTGTTATCCGAAGTAGTGTTCAGAATATTACGGAAATTGATTTGGGTACGTTCGTTCAAGAAATTTACGTTGAAAATACCGCCCAAATTCGTATTTTGGTTGTACGATATGTCCTTGAAGTCTGCCACTTTGCCATTGTCATCGTAGCTATTGATATTATTATCTGACCTGCGGCGGGTATTAGCGTACGTCAAAGCCACAACAACTCCTAATTTATTGGCTCCACTCAATTTTACAGGAAAGCCAAGAGAATAGTTGAAACGTGAGTTAACTGGTGCATTTTTAGTACTGCTCGACCAATCATTATTAAATTTAAGTGAACTCTCAGCTAATCGAGTACGCTCTGCGGCTGTTGGAAAACCCGTTGCAAGTTTCAGTACCCCCTCAGTAAAATTAGGCAAATTGCGCTCGCTGCTGATAGCATTGAAGGCTTCACCGCTATACGTTTTATATTGAAAAAAGTCATCGCCCGTTGTCAATGAATGCGTTTGCATCCCGATAGTCAAGTTTTGGGTTAATTTTTCAGGAACGGCTTTAGTGTTAATCCGAATCACTCCGCCACCAAAATCGCCTACTAAATCCGCTGAGCCTGCTTTAAGAATTGTCAAATTATCAATTAAATTGGCAGGAACAACGTCAAATGCAAATGCTTTACGGTCAGATTCAGTCGAAGGCAAAAGAGCTCCATCCAAATAACCCACATTATAACGGTCGTTCATACCTCTAATAATAGCAAATTTACCTTCTTGAATCGAAGCACCCGTTACACGTTTCAAAACGTCTGAAGTTGTACGGTCTGGAGTACGGCGAATCAAATCTGCGGTAACACCATCCGACAACTGTACTGCTTTTTTGCGCTCAATCATCTGAGCAACATTTGTGCTGCGTTCCGCTTTTGCCACGATGACAACCTCTTGCATTAAGGTTTTGGCTTCCGATATGGCATAATTAACGTAAGCTGTTTCTTTATCTTTTACAACAACCTCAACTTTAGCACTTTCGTAACCTATGTAAGAGATGTTCAAAACATAAGTGCCCGCTTCGACAGGGATGGTGTAGTTGCCATCTAAGTCAGTTTGCATGCCAGTGGTAGTCTTGTCAATAACGACGGACGCACCGACGATACTTTCGCCGTTGGCTTTATCAATAATTTTTCCTGAAATTTGCCCTTGAGCCATTAATGCCGTTGCTGAAAAAGAGCAAAGGAAAAGGAGAGATAGGATAATTTGTTTCATGCGTAACGAATTTTGCTTATTGTTTACTGTGCTACCTTTTAAAGTTGATTCTATATTATTGGTAGCTTTTTAAATCAAAATTTTAGTTTTATTAATTATTTCAGTTAAAAGACGGTGCAAAAGTAGAATCCCAATGTTAAGTTAAAGTTAAGCCAATGTTAAGTTTTTGTGTTTATTGTTCGTAACTGAATGTAAGAATGAACTGACTAAAATCATCTTACCCGCTGCGCTATGTCATCATACTGAGGGGGTATCCATTCGGATATTTGTAAAAATTTTAAAAATGCCGAACGCAACCTTAACAAGACCCACGAAGCAGCCCCTCGTAAAGGCTCAGTGTTATCACTGCCACGATGAAATAAAAGATACTACTGTCCATTTTGAAGACAAGGACTTTTGTTGCGAAGGATGTAAAACAGTGTATCAGATTCTGAATGAAAATGATATGTGCGCCTACTACGCCTTAGATGCTAATGCGGGCGTTTCACAGAAAAATAAAAATGTCCAATTCGCCTACTTGGACGATGCCGAAGTGGTGGCTAAAATTGTGGACTTTCAAGATGAAACCACTACGAGGGTGACATTTCTATTGCCTCAAATGCACTGCGCATCGTGTATTTGGTTGTTAGAAAATCTCTATAAAATTAACCCCTCAGTATATAACTCAAAAGTCAACTTTTTAAAGAAAGAGGTTACTATTTTGTTTTCACAGCATGACATTTCGTTGCGCCAAGTGGCTCAGTTATTGGCTTCCATCGGCTATGCGCCCGAAATCAATTTTAATGATATTGAAAATGAGCAAAAACAGGTAATTGATAGAACCATTTACTATAAAATTGGCGTAGCAGGGTTTGCCTTTGGTAATATCATGCTTTTTAGTTTCCCCGAGTATTTCGGTTTGGGCGAGTCGTTGGATAAGAGTTTTGTGCCGATATTTGGGTATCTGAATTTGATATTGGCTATTCCAGTTTTAATGTACTCGTCGAGAGATTATTTGACTTCAGCGTGGCATGGACTCAAACATGGACATTTAAATATTGATGTGCCTTTGTCTTTGGGTATTATTGCCCTCTTCGGGCGGAGTGCTTACGAAATTTTATCTCATACGGGTGCGGGTTTTATGGATTCATTTGCAGCATTAATCTTCTTACTGTTGACGGGCAAATGGTTTCAACAAAAAACGTTTAATCACTTATCTTTTGAGCGTGATTACAAATCCTATTTCCCAGTGGCAGCTAATGTCAAAAAAGACGGAAAAGAGGTATCTACGCCGCTCAATAAATTGGAAATAGGAGCGAATATAGTCGTCAGAAACGGTGAATTGATTCCCGCAGATGGTGTTATACTGAGGGGTTATGCTAAGATAGATTATTCGTTCGTAACCGGCGAAGCCGAAGCAGTGACGAAGAAATCGGGTGATAAAGTCTTTGCCGGTGGGCGTCAAATGGGTGAAGCCATTGAAGTCAGTCTCACCCGCAAAGTTTCTCAAAGCTACTTGACCGAATTGTGGAACAATGATGCTTTTAAAACAAGTGCCAAATCGCACATCAGCTTCCTCGCTGACCGTGCTGGACGATATTTTACCGGAGTAATCCTTGTGGTTTCAATGGTTGCGTTTTTATATTGGCTTCCGCAGGACATGGGCAAGGCGATAAATGCAGCTACGGCTGTTCTCATTATTGCTTGCCCTTGTGCGGTTGCTTTGGCAATACCATTCACGATGGGCAACATTCTGCGTATATTAGGACGTCAAGAGTTCTACCTTAAAAACACCAATGTCATTGAAAACTTCGAGCGTGTGGATGCCATTGTTTTTGATAAAACGGGTACCATCACGCAACGCCTCAAAAGTGATATTAATTTTGTCGGTGAAAAATTGACCCATTACGAAGAAGATTTGGTGAAATCCCTCACCCAACATTCGAGTCACCCCCTCAGTCGTCAGCTCTGTGAAATGCTTGCGAACCGTGATATTTACACCGTTGAAAATTTTAATGAAACAGTAGGGCAGGGGATTGAAGGCGTCATTCATAACCACACCGTTAAAATCGGTTCTTCGCAATTTATGCTCAATACTGAGGGGGATGATAAAAGCGGTGTTTTTATTAAAATTGATAATCAACTTAAAGGTTATTATGAATTCAAACCCAATTATAGAACGGGTTTTGAAGACGTTTTAACCTATTTTAATAAAAAACATGACGTTTATCTACTTTCAGGCGATAATGACAAAGAGCGGGATTATCTCAATCCTTTCTTTGAAAAATTGCACCTCAATTTTAATCAAACGCCCAATGATAAACTCAATTTTATTAAAAAACTACAATCCGAAGGCAAGAAAGTGCTGATGATTGGCGATGGCTTAAACGATGCTGGTGCGCTCCAACAAGCCAATATCGG
>JANPHO010000581.1:0-6190 GCA_031424515.1 Saprospiraceae bacterium | reverse complement strand
TCTTTTTCTAAACCTTTCAGCTGGCTGTGTTCGCTGGGCGTCAATCCAAAAGTATTTTTAGCGATGGTAGCTGTTAGTAACGAAAAATCTTTATGCTCTGTAATTCCTCTATTTCGCCATTCATTGGTCAGCTCTTTTCGGGTTTTGATGGTCTGCATTCGGTGCGCAATCCATTCATCGGAATAACCCTTTAATTTATAATATTCGGATTGACGTTCATTGAGCAACTCAGGGTCATTTGTTTCATCAATAGTTCTTTTGCCTTGTTCTGCTAACCATAGTTTTAATGGTTCTGCTTTAGGCGACGGTACTGACATTGCTATTCTAAGTACCCCCTCAGTATTGGCGCAATCCGTAGGGCGCATTTTACCATCTGGTGCTAAAAATTTGAACTTCCCACAAATTGTGGATAGTTGATTTTCTCGTTTTTTTAGCATTGTCCAATAATTAGAAGGGTCTCTACTATCCGTCAAAATCTCTATGACGTCAATAATCGAAAAGTACCATTCTTCATTATGCCATATTTTACGGATTTTCCTATCTTGAAATAGAATAATGTCATTACGTTGTTCCATGTGTTCTAAATAAATTTTTGGTCAATTATTTAACCTTTCATGGTTGTAGAGCCCTTTGATGCACCTTTTTGTAACTCCATTTTACCGCCATTTTCCTTAAGCAATTTAGCTGAAAGGTGAATAGCTTTACGGATGCGTTGGTAAGTACCACAGCGGCATAGATTGCCCGACATAGCTGTATCAATATCTGCATCGGTAGGATTTTGGTTTTTCTTCAAAAGAGCGACTGCACTCATAATCTGACCGCTTTGGCAGTAGCCACATTGAGGCACTTGTTCAGCAATCCAAGCTTGTTGTACAACATGATTGACATCGGCAGAAATGCCTTCAATAGTAGTAATTTTATCTTTTTTTATTTGGCTCACAGGCAGCGAACAAGAGCGGATAGGTTGACCATTGAGGTGGACAGTACATGCGCCACATTGGCTCATACCACAGCCAAACTTAGTTCCTGTCAAACCTACAATGTCGCGAATTGCCCATAAAAGGGGCATTTGAGGGTCGGCTTCAATCGTATGAGGCGTGCCGTTGATGCTAAGAATGTATTTTGCCATGATTTTGAATTTACTAAAGAATATTTAAAAAAAGTGATGCGTTGAATTATAAAGTGCATTCTTGAGGATAAGTAGAGCAGAATTTGGGCTACATTTTAAGAGCTAAATGGATAATTTTTGATAATAAAGCCCTTTTTCGTTATTTGCTGCCACAAGATAATCCATAATTTACGTAAAATCAAAAATACCTAATAGTTGACTTTAAATAAACTTTTAAAATGCTTTTTTGTTTAATCGTCATTCCTCAGTAATCAAACTATTTTTTCATACAAAAATTTTAAATTATGCAAATCAAAAGAAGTGCTTCCGCTCATTGGGCAGGTAGTGGTAAAGACGGTCAAGGTGCATTGACCACTCAAAGTGGTGTATTAACGGACACACAATATTCATTCAATACCCGCTTCGCAGACGGGATTGGTACAAATCCTGAAGAACTTATAGGCGCAGCTCACGCAGGCTGTTTTTCAATGAAACTGGCTTTTAATTTTCAAGCAGCGGGCATAACTCCTGAAACAATTGACACAACATCAACAGTCATTCTCGAAAATGGCGGTATCACCGAAGTACAGTTGGTGACTAAAGTGAAAGCGGATGTGGATGCCGCTAAATTTGAAGAACTGGTTAATGATGCCAAGCTGAATTGCCCAATTTCTAAGCTTTTCACTGCACCTATTACTTTAGCAGCTGAATTGGTTTAAAGTTTTTAAAAATATTAAATGTTGTTATTCTGAATACAGGCTTTACTGAAACAATTGATTTCGGTAAAGCCTTTTTAGTCGAGTTTAAAGTAGGAATTATCGTTTAAAATGGAATTATCAGAATCAAATGGCGGATTTTTGGGTTATAAATACGATTATTAATTCATAAAATGGATAAACTTTAAACAAGATGAAAGTTGAATACTCAAATTCAAAAGAATACATCCTAAAATCAGATGACGATGCCTTTTTAGGAAAATTGGTTTTTGAAAATTGGACGGCGACAAAAGCTAATATAACAACACAATTTGGCGAATTCTTTGATGTTGCCACCAAGGGCTTTTGGGGCACATCCATGAGCATTTCAAAAAGTGGTGTGGAATTTAGCGACCTCAAAATGAATTGGAAAGGCGAAATTGTGATTGATATGTCCGCCAACGGTAAAGGACAAGATTATTTATTAAAATCGCACAACCTTTGGATGTCTCAATTTTGTCTTCAAAATAGAGATAAAAAAGAGATTATGATTATCACACCCGACTATAAATGGAGCAAATGGCACTACAATTTTAAAATAGAAGTCAATCCCGATTTCAAAGATATGGCGGATGAAATACTGACGTTAATATCCATTTATGGCATTTTGTACATCATGATGATGACGGGTGCTGCTGTTGCCGCATCGGTATAATACCCCCTCAGTATAAGCAACATTTTTAGGGAATTTTATTCGATTTTTAAGTAAAAAAGCTATATTTGACCATTAAAACGAAAACTTATTTAGAAATGAAAATAACCTACTCAGGCTCAAAAGAATTTGAACTTAATGGACTCGATGGTGCATTTTTAGGGAAATTGGCTTACGACGGTTGGTCATCCACGAAAGCCTCCATCACCACTCAATTTGCTGAGTTTTATGATATTGAAACCAAAGGCTTTTGGACTTCTTATATTTCAGTTGAAAAAGCAGGTGTCGAAATCGCTAAATTACAACGCAATTGGAAAGGACAAATTATCATTGACATTTTAGGAAATGATGAACCGATGGATTATTTATTTAAATCAGTCGGCTTTTGGAATGAAAGTTATGTCATCGAAGACCGTCATAAAAACGTGCTTTTGACCCTTATTCCTGATTTTAATTGGGGAAAATTGAACTACGATTATGAAATCGAAATCAATCCCGCTTTTCAGAATGAAATAGATGAAATGAAAATCCTCCTCGCCGTTTATTGCGCCAACTATGTGCGCAGGAAAAAAAGGCAAAGAGGGGCTACGGCTTAAATGGTTATTAGTTGTTGGTTATTAGTTAAGCAGATTAACAACCAATAACTAATAACCAACAACCACTTTAGCCATTTCTTCGGGCGTATTTACATTCGTCAAAGCCTCGGGTACTGAGGGGTCAATGATGTGCGTATCTGAATTGATGAGAACTTTGCGTGGACAGCTAAAACCTTGCGCTAAAAACTGTAATAAAATCGGATAACTCTTTGGTTCCCAAATAGTTATCAACGGCTCTGGAAAACCTTCTGCGGATTCGGGACTGCGATAAGTGGTCGCCACCGCCGAAGGATTTCTATTTTTAATTAAATTTTCAAGCGTCAATTTATCCAGCAAAGGCAAATCACACGCCACCACCAACCACGCCGTATTCGGGTTTTCACGAAAAGCAGAAAGAATTGCACCATAAGGACCCAAATCCATAAAAGTGTCCGTTATCACGTTTTCCCCTTCGTATTGCGGCATCTGTTCGTCTCGGCATGAAATAAAAACTTCCAAATCTAACCCCTTCAGTCCCGATTGAGTCGGGATTTCGATAGCTCTCAATACATCCGCCATATATGCCCATTGTGGCTGACCATGATAGTCAATTTGGCTTTTATCACGTCCCATTCGAGTGCTTTTGCCTCCCACCAAAATCAAAGCACTGATAGGCGGAATAGCTGTATTTTTAATTAAAAATTTAAATATTTTATCCGTTTCATGGATATTAAAAACAGGTATTTCAGCCCAATTTTTAATATGTTCTTTTAAAAAATTGGGAATGGTTGCTTCGTTCCTCGCATTGACATCAATAGTCAAAAACGCATCAACATGGGTTAATTTATCTAATTTGCGGCTGAGACTCTCAAATTTTTTAGGGTCTAAAACCACTATTTGACGATTGCCTTTAAAATGATTACCGTTTATCAAAACCAAATCCGTTTCATTAAAAAAGCTGCGATATTGAAAATCGGTTATTTTACCATTAAAATCAAAACGATTGAAATTGATTTTATCGGTATAAGCCATAAAATAAGGAAGTGACTCGCCTTCATCACCCGATTTATGGTCAGCATCCACATAAGCCGTTTTATACTGAGGGGGTAATTTTTCGTTGAGAGATAAAGCCAATTTCTGAATATTACCGCATGAAGTACCTATTATTGCCCATTCATTGCGAGCAAATTGACCGATATTGGGTTTTGTGAGCTTGGTATGCTTTTGATGTTTCATTTCTAATCCCTTTTAAAATCCCGTTTCCCACCCGTTTTTTCCATCAATTTCACGGATTTTATTTCAATATCGTGCGAAAAAGCTTTGCACATATCGTATATGGTCAAGGCGGCAACGGTTGCGCCCGTGAGTGCTTCCATCTCCACGCCCGTTTTACTCGTCAATGAAGCGATGCATTCAATTATAACCTCTTTTTTATCATTTAAGTTGATAAAAACGTTGCAATTTTCGAGTCCTAAAGGGTGGCACAGCGGTATCAAATCCCCTGTTTTTTTAGCAGCCATAACACCTGCGATGATGGCAATTTGGAAAACTGAGCCCTTCTTCGTTTTAATATCATCGTTTTCAAAATGACTTAAAATTTCATCGCTCAATATAACGATGGCTTGGGCACGAGCCGTGCGTTTAGTGATTTTCTTTTCAGAAACGTCCACCATATTCGGATTACCCGATGCGTCGAGATGTGTAAAAGATGACATTCAATATTTATTTTTATATTTGAGGGTGAAAATAAGGTACTTTTAAACAAAAGAGAAATCCAATGATTTTAAAAGCGTCGAGCACGGTATTTTTAAGAACTACAAACCTATTTTAAAACTAAGAAATTCCTATGCTATCTACTCAAGAAGCCGAAAATATCATTTTACAACATAAAATTACGCTTGATGTCTTTGCGAGGAACGAAGCAACTGAGGGGGTGTCTTTGATGCAATCGCTCGGGCGCGTACTCGCCGAAGACCTCGTAGCTGACCGTGATTTTCCGCCCTTCGACCGTGTGACGATGGATGGTATTGCGATTCGTTATGAGGATTTTAAAAACAGTTCGCGAATATTTAAAATTGTGGGTATTCAAGCGGCTGGAAGCCCTCAAATCGAATTAGAGGCTAAGTACAATCCCCATCACCGCGCCATAGAGGTAATGACTGGGGCTATTTTACCCCACAATAGTGATACTGTAATTCGCTATGAAGATTTAAAAATTGAAAACGGCATTGCCACAGTTTTAATAGAAAATATTGAATTTGAACAAAATATTCATAAAAAAGGCATTGATAGAAGGCAAAATGATGTCCTTTTACTGAGGGGGTTAAAAATTACGGCGGCTGAAATTGCAACGGCTGCAACGGTTGGAAAATCCATTTTAAAAGTAGTAAAATTGCCTAAAGTAGCCATTATTTCCACGGGCGATGAATTGGTCAACGTGGATGAAACGCCGCTTTTGCACCAAATTCGCCGCTCGAATGTATATGCTTTAGCGGCTCTTTTAGAAGCTGAGTTTAAAATCCCGAGTGCTCTTTTTCATTTTAATGACGATGAAACGGCTATTACTGAGGGGTTAGAGAAAATACTTTCAGAATATGAAATTGTGATTTTGAGCGGTGCTGTCAGCGAAGGTAAATTTGATTTTGTACCGAAGGCATTGGATAATTTAGGGGTAAAAAAGCTATTTCATAAAGTGTCTCAACGCCCTGGTAAGCCGTTTTGGTTCGGTAAAACGGACAAACAAACTGTCATTTTTGCCCTGCCGGGAAATCCAGTTTCTACTTTTTTATGCGCTTGCAAATATGTGTTGCCCTTTATTAAAGAGTGTTTAAATTTTAAAAATGAAATTGAGTACGCTGTTTTGAGTGAAAAAGTGAATTTTAAGCCCGATTTAACCTATTTTATTCCTGTAAAACTTCAAAATACTGAGGGGGGGGTACTTAAAGCACAACCTTTAGCAGGACACGGCTCAGGTGATTTGGCTAATTTAAATGATGCTGATGGCTTTTTGGAATTGCCAAGAGGGCAAGATGTTTTTGAAGCGGGAACGGCTTATCCTTTAATTCGATACCGAAAGTAGCGCGGAACTGGAGTTCCGCGC
>JANPHO010000580.1:0-1695 GCA_031424515.1 Saprospiraceae bacterium | reverse complement strand
GCGAAACCGTTTTGGAAAAAGAAAAAAAGACCAATCAACCTTTTCTCTATCAATTGGACAGCGAAACCAATAGCGTAATTTTCGATGAAAAAAATTGCTGAGTTGACGGGTGCAAAATACAGCCTTTATGCTACCAAGCCAAGCGAGGGGAAAGATTATAATGAAATATTGAGAGTAATTTTGGCACAGAAAGATAAGACTGTTAGACTTAAGTATTAATTAAATATTCTCCCCTTCGGTAAGGTCATAACTACCGAAGGGGGAATATTAGTTCACAAGTGCATGTATAATTACCAAACAATTTCTTCAATAGTTGACAGATACTTACGTTCGGTTTCAACTTCGGAAATTGCTTGAGGTACTACAAAAGTGTCAGCATCAATGAGTTCTCGTGGAAAATCTATCTTTGTACGGTCTGAAACTTCACTTATTGACAACTGATATACTTTGAACGGATCTAAATCCAATATCTCTATCTGATTGATATTTTGAGACAATAAAAAGGCTTTGACTTTCAAACGACCTTGTTCTATATAGACTATAATTTTGAAAAACTCTTTGGGTATTTTCGCTCCTCTATACGTTTTATCGTTATTATTGAAAACTGAACCCCCAAATACACTGATTCGTAGATTTTCAACATCAACTTCTTGAAAAACAGCGTCTTCCAAGCGTCCCCATATACCACCAGCCCCACTTTGATTAAAATTATCCATTTGAGGCGCAATGTTTGTAAAATGGAATGAATCAATATTGGCTTGTTTTGCTTCGCTTTGTGTTCCCCAAACTAAATCGGCTCGTCGGGCAATATGACCTCTATCTAACCTATTACTACTATAAATTTCTTCCCCCATTTGAAAGTTTTCGGGTATTCTGGAATCAAACTTAAATTTTATCCCTTTCCTACTTAATGATAAAAACTTACTACCGTCAATATTCCAACCCACGATAGTAGCCAATCGTCTTTTTTTATTCAGTATCAAAGAAAAATGAACATAGTTAATAATATTTGAACCATTTACTGAAAACGCATCACTACTGATCTCCGTTTTCAGTTTAGGAAATGGTATTTTTTTACTCAAAAAATTACTGTCAAAGCCAATTCTTGTATTGTTGTCATTCGGGGTTATTGGGTCAGATGTATCAGACGGTGGCAATGTTTTAAGTGTGATTTCCAATTTTTCAAATACAGATTTTGGATAACATGCCAATGCAAATTCATCAGGATTGCCATCAGATTCGCCACCAAAATGTAACCCACCAAGCACATTTATGGCTTTCCCGCTCTTATCAGTAAATAACCAAACAGCTCCGGAATCTCCCCCCTGGCTAATTTCACCATTTCTGGGTTTTCGAGTGCGTTCAATACTGAGCTCGAATCCGCCAATTTCTTTATCTCCTACGCCCTCTCCATAATTGATTCTGGATAGTACATCTATGCGGGTTACTCGTCCGTAGGTAACATTTGTGGTACGCCCGCTTTTTATGAGTATGTCTCCCAATTCAGGTATTCCTAACTGTTCGGGTGTTACGTTTAGGTCTAAGATATTGGTTTTGAATTGCCGACCTTCAATTGTAGCAATGGCGCAATCTCCCGCATGACCTAAATGTGATCTAACCAATTTCCCTAATTGATTTTGAGATACTCTATTGTCATCGTGTGGCCCTGGTTGTACTATTATGTCTCCAATCTGC
>JANPHO010000579.1:0-2192 GCA_031424515.1 Saprospiraceae bacterium | reverse complement strand
AGTGAAACACTAAAATTTTATTTAAAATCAGTGTGAAATCAGTCTTAATCAGTGTAATCAGTGGCTAAACGGAGCGAAAGCGACTATTTGGCTTATTTAAAAAATCTCATTTAAAAGACCCGCCAATCGTACACCACCTTTCAATAGTTGAAGATTCAGCGTATCGATATAATCATAATTGTAGCGATAACTTAATTTTTGATTCGGTTGCGTAATGCCCGCGTACAATTTATCCGCAATTTGATACGACTCAAAAAGCCATTCCGACATGGGTTGTTGTTGCCATTGTTTTCTCAGTTTTTTATCCGCATGATTGATGCTGGTGGTATATTCTGTATAACTCAATTTCTGATAAGTAATCAGCTTTTCGTCCCAAAGGGCGTGCAGATTGGTGGGTTCATTGAACCACAAAACGTTTATTTTATTACCGCCTAAATCTTCCTTACGCCCCACGTGCATCGGTTGGTGAATATCGCCGACGATGTGAATCACCAAACGAAGATACATTTGCTTTTTATCAAGCGGCGTTTGCTTGTTTTTTAATTCTTTTATTAAAAAGTTCAATTTGGTAAAAGCATCTACTATGGTATCTTGCTGCAAATAGTTAGCAAACTCCGTATAATTTAAGCCGCTTTTAACATTGATGTAGTGCCAAGGATCGAGGTAATTCATGGTAGAGTCTGATTTGATAAAATCCGCCCAATTGCTGGAAATAGCAATGGATTCATTTCCGAGTATCTTTCGGATATTCCTTTTAGCCCTACAACTCAGATAAGATTCAGCAACCTCTCCTACTACCCGATGACCGATTTGACTCCACTCAACACCTTTGGGTGAAACGCCTTCATCGCCTTTTCCCGAACGATTATTTAAAGTAAAAGCAGAAAATAAAAGCACTGCAACAAGCAAACTGAACGGTATTGCTTTCTTCATAATGACTGGATTGTTTAAATTAAAAATGAAATAAATTTTATTAAACGAATGCTTTGGTAGTTTTTAGTTTATGGTGTGTAGTGTTTAGAAAACCTAAAAAATATACAAGCGAAATTATATCTTGCTTGTCTACACACTAAACACCCTAAACTAAAAACTAACTTATAAAACCAATGTTTTATTTCTGAGCAAAATAACGTTTTTTTTACTAAATTTACATTCTTAAAATATACTTAAAAAACTTTTGTAGCAACCTTCCTTATATGATATCTCGTTGTTGTACTTATGTGTTTTTATTAAAACCTATATTGAGATATGAAAAAACGGCTACTATACATTTTATTAGTTTGTGCTTTCTCCGCTTGTCGGCAATCCTATCAAGAAGATATATTGCTCCGACCAGTTGCTGATTTCTACATTAAAAATGGTAATTGTAAAGCGCCTTGTATCACCTCCTTTGGCAATACATCAAAAGGAAACGTGGATATGCAATTCCTTTGGGACTTTGGTGACGGAGATACTTCTCGCCTTGAAAATCCCGCGCACATTTATGAAAAAGGCGGGGTCTATAATGTTCAACTAACGGCTACTAACAAAGCTGGATTCGGTTTTGCGAATAAATCTGTCACGATACAATCCGATTTACCCGTTAGTTTTTTTGAACTTTGTCGGGTTGATAAAATAACGTACGTGAAAGTTCCGCCCACAAAACCCGATGGCAAACCGTGGGATGATTTACCTGGCAGTTCTGCCCTACCCGATTTGCAATGGTTGGTTAAGGATACCACCAGAACGTATATTCGGAGTCAAGAACTGGCGGAGTTGGTTAATTTTGACCAAAAGCTATTGCCTTTCACGGTTCCGAGAGAAGGTTTATCGGGTTCATTGCGGCAATTTAATCAAGTCTATACCCTCATAGTTCAAGACATTGACCAATCTGGAGAAGATATTATTGGCAGTTTCAAATTCCGTCCAATTGATTATTTCCCCGCTCAACCCGATAATGCAACTGTTCCTTCCAATTTTCAAAGAGAATTTACTTTAAAAACGCCAGAAGGACTTGAAATTATTGTGACTTTAACTTGGCGTTAGGTAAATTCTTTATTATTTGAAAATAGTAAGGGACGATGTAAAAAATAATTTACCCATCTTACCGATTCTATTTCCTTTATTATGCGTTAAATTCCTTTTAAATAGAGCACTATTCTTCAAGAAATTTATCTTTTCTAAAGAAAATATAATCAATAATATGGGTAGAT
>JANPHO010000578.1:0-5092 GCA_031424515.1 Saprospiraceae bacterium | reverse complement strand
TTGGTCATTGGCGAACAAATTCGGGTTTTAAAACAAATGCAATTGCCTAATTTGGAGCGTTTGGAGCAACTTGTGAGCACTTATTTGGTAACGGCTCAGACGCTTTATTTCATTTTACTTTCTAATTTTTGGGAAGAAACGGCTAAAAGGAAGTCGGTTTCAAAATCTGACTTTTTAAAAAAACATGCAATAAACGTTCATAACTCTCTGACATTTGACTACATAAAAGGCATTTTAGATATTTTTAACCGCATGAGAATGGCTGAAATGCCGTTATTTGCCCCCGAATTTGAAATTTTATGTCAAAATCTAACCACCGAAGGGCATGACACCAAAATGGCTTACGAAATGCTCGAAATACTGAGGGGGGGCTATAGCATAATTCCTACCAATGAAATAGATAATAAATGTGTGGAGGCTGAAATGGCTTTGGCTAATATTCTCTGGGAAGCCGCCTTCTTGGTGGGCTATGAAATATTTTCAGTGAGAGATATTGAAATCCGTTTTCCGCGCACAAGTAGTATTTCCTATGAATTGGATTGGGGTGTTGCGGATACGAATACCAGCCTTTTTAACGATGAAAATTTCCGTCATCGTGAAATGTATACCAACTGTGATTCGGTGGTTATGATTGGCTACGGGAGAGACGGGGATTTGAAAAATTACCTCAATTTATCGCCTTTTATTATTGATAAAAATACCTTTCATAAAGTTGTGCGGGATGAAAATACAGTTCAAAAAAACCGCTTAATTGACCTTTTTCTTTTCAGATATGAAAACGATGGGGCATATTATTACTCGACCATTCGGCACAACTATTTTATTGCCCTTCAAAATCAGAAAGGGACGGATATTGTCCACACTAAAATGACGCTTCGGGACTTTGAGAAAGGGGCGAATATCACGGAACAAGCGGCTGCTACTGGTTTTAAATCATCGCGATTTAGTAATATCAATACCCAAATAATTAAAAGCGTGGAGGAGGTAAAACCTATATTTGCGGACTTGGAACATCAATTTGAAAATTTTAAGACGACATTCACTCAATGACAAGTCCATTTAAATTTTTAGAGCCGTACGGCAAAAACGATGCTGCTTTTTTCTACGGACGCGAGAAAGAGACGGCGCAGCTATTCAATGCCGTTCATGCATCGAATTTGACTTTATTGTATGGGGCATCGGGCACGGGTAAAACGAGTTTGATTAATTGTGGCTTGGGGAATAAGTTTTATGATACGGACTGGTTGCCTTTGTTTATTCGGCGAGGTATTGACATTAACCGGTCTTTAGCCCTGGTTTTGGATAAAGAACTTTTAAAAACGGAAGAGAACCCTGAAAGATGGGGCATTGAAAAAAAAGTAGATTTACTGTTTTTGGATTATTTTAAACCCATTTATCTGATTTTTGACCAGTTTGAAGAGCTTTTTATATTCGGCACAAAAGCCGAGCAGGACATGTTTTATGATACCTTAAAAAAGCTTTTAGAAACACCGAGCTTGCACGCCAAAGTCATTATAAGCATTAGAGAAGAGTGGATTGCCTATTTAAACGATTTTGAAAAAGTAATACCTTACCTTTTTGATAATCGCTTGCGGGTAGAAAAAATGGCTTATGACAACCTTTATCATGTGATTGAAGGCACGTTACACCATTTTCAAGTTAAAATAGAAGAGCCTAATACGACGATTGATTTAATTTTAAAAAATATTCACGATAAAAAAGAGGGTATCGCTCTGACCAATTTGCAGGTTTATCTCGACCGCCTGTATCGGGTGGCGGCGGAAAAAAGGGTAGGGGAGGAGGCTGTCGTTTTTACCCCCTCAGTAGTGGAGCAAGTAGGGGCAATGGAAAACGTAATTGACGACTTTTTAGAAGAAGAATTAGTCAATATTGAAGTGAAATTGATGGAAAAAGGCAATAAACAAGCAAAAGGGCTACCTATGGAAATCCTTTTCGCCCTCGTGAGTGATAATGGTACTAAAAAGCCTTCTGAATTGAAAGAAATCAAAGACGCATTGCCGAAAAATAGGCAAATACAAGATGCAGATATTGCCTTTTGTTTGGAAGAGTTCAAGCGCATAAGAATATTAAGAGAGACTGAATAAGTTGATTTTTGAGTGTTTATCCTAAAATACTGAGGGGGTACTCGAAAAATTAATAAATCAATCATCCAATATGAAATACGAATTAAACCACGATGTTGTCGCCAAACAGGTATTTGAGAAGGCTTCTGCGGATATGAAAGCAAGGCGAAAGGTCGAGTTATTGGTAAAAACAGCCCATGAGTTTTATCAAAAACGGAATGCTTTGATGACAAAAGAGCAATTGGAGGAGGTACGTCCGTTTCGCCAGACCTTGAATTTGAGTGATATAGAATTGGCTTTTATTGATAAAAGTGAGAGCACATTGAAGGCAGCTCAAAGGCGAAAGTTTTTGATTACGATGGGTGTAATAGTAGCTTTATCGGTTTTGGCAGGTTTGGCAATTTGGCAATGGCGAAAGGCTGTTGATCGTGAACGGACGGCAGAATCGGGTCGTTTGGCTATTTCTGCACAACAGCAATTTTCGGCATTCAACTTTAATGATGCTTTCAATTTGGCGCAAGAAGCTTTGGCAATTGACCCCGATAATTTGATTGCTTCTGAAATTTTAAGTCAAATATTTCACCGTCCTTTTAATAATAGATTGACGCCCTTGTCAACGGCTACAATTCAGGAATCAAAATCTGTAACACAGGTTAATCTTTCAGAAGACGGTCATTTTACGGCAGTAACATTGTCGGATTCTACAGTTAAGATTTATGATGTTTCAAAAGATGCTCAGTTGGTGGGCTCCATTTCAGCTTGTGATACGCGGTTTAAAACCGTTTTTTCACCCAATAATACCCATATTTTAACTTTAAAAAGTGATAGCCTTATTCAAATAAGCACTTTAGATGGAAAAGACGCCGTAATACTGAGGGGGCATTCGGAATACGTGAGTGGTGCTATTTTTTATAACTCTGACACCATTATTTCGTGGGCGAATGATGGTTATATTAAAATGTGGAGTACGCAGGGGACGTTTCTACGAGATATTGGTAAGCAAGGGAATTTTGTAAAATCAGTGGAAATCTCGAATGATAGGGTGCATTTACTTTCAATAGATGATGGTCACGTGGCAGCGATATGGAGTATGAATGAGGATGAATTACCGTTTCAAATTAGCCACTTATCGTCGCTCAATACAGCTACTTTCTGGAATAAAGATTCCGTTTTATTGGTGGGTTCGGAAGGTGTGGAGATGTGGTCAGGTAAGCAAAAACGCGAGGTGGTTCGTCCTTTACCGCTACAAAACATAGGCAATAATGCTATTTTTTCAGCTAATGCTGATAATTTACTGTATGTCGTGGAAGATAGCGGCTACACGTGCGTGACTCGCATCCATGATTATTTCGATTTTTTTGGCGGAAATGCAAAGCAAAATGTGAAATTGAAAGTGTTTCAGAAGACGAATAATATGAAAGATTTTGAGCCGCAAGGTTTTCTGAAAATTATGAGCCAAAAGCCCAATGTGGATGCCAATAAAGTCGGTTTTTTTAATGTCAATTATGTTTGGACAATAAGTAAAGGCAGTAATGAAGTTGTTTTAAGGGATGTTTTAGGCAATCCAATGGCGGTTTTGACTCACCCTACGCCCGTTGAAAGTGTGGTTTTTACAAATAAAAATTTGGTTGCGGCTACGTTTTCAACTGATGGTATTATCAAAATTTGGAAACAAAATGCAACGGATTTAATGGAGATAGTAGGCATTGTGAATGATAGGAAAGTTGGCGTATCCACTGCCGTGTATTTTTCACCTGATAATAAAAGTATTGTCACTACGGGGAAAATGTCGCCTATGAAATGGTTTGATAGTAAAGGACAATTGAGCCGCACTTTTTACGATTTTAATATTGAATATCTCGCCTTTTCACCCAATAGCGAAAGTACAATTGCATTGCCTTATATCGGAGAGCCTGTTATGTTGGATAGATTGGGTCAAACCTTGAGAAAACTGGGCATAAATGGCTCGTTTCGAGGCGTTCAATTCAGTCCAGATGGTAGCCATTTTTTAGTTTATGAAGGTAAAAAAGTGTCTGTTTTTACTGAAAAAGGAGACTTGGTACAGGATAAAATAGAAGTGAAAGATACCCTTCTATCGGTTTGTTTTTCTACAGATAACAGTCATATTCTGACGGCTTCAAGGGATAGTTTATTATCGGAATGGGATATTCAAGGCAATTTAGTGCGGCACATCATTGAGCATGACCGCAGTATTTCGTTTGAACTATCACCCGACGGTAAATATATTTTAACAGGAAATAATGATAATATTGCCATTTTAAGGGATTTTTCAACGGGTAAAATCATTCATCAGTTGAAAGGGGAGAAGCCCAATAACTATATCATTTCAACCGAATTTTTACCTGATGGGAAGACTATATTGATAAAAGACAATGATAATGAAGCAGTTATATATGATTTAAACGGTAAAATTGTACAACAAAATTTATTCAATGGGAAATTGGCTGACGTCTTTTTTTTCCATAGTGCTCAAGAATTATTGATAGTTTTCAAGGACAGTTATGAGTTATGGACAAAAGATAATAAGCGAATAACCACCTACGGACGCATTACTCAATATGATGCCAAGCCCACAAAATCAGTCGCGATCGCTAAGGATGATACCCGTTTTATCATGGCTTTTGACGATGGTTCGGCAAGGCAATATTTGACGCTCAAAGGCATCACAGAATGGCTCAAGCAACACCCTCAAATGCGCTTTAATGATTTGGAAAAGAAAAGATATAGTATCAATGCGTTTTGAAAAGATGTGTTCAGTACACTCACTATCGAAACATAGAAAATACGGAATATCACAAAATGGAATTAGGTAGTTATTTGTCAAGTTTCACAAGGTTGTTGCTGTATAAGGGACGATGTAAAAAATAATTTACCCATCTTACCGATTCTATTTCCTTTATTATGCGTTAAATTCCTTTTAAATAGAGCACTATTCTTCAAGAAATTTATCTTTTCTAAAGAAAATATAATCAATAATATGGGTAGAT
>JANPHO010000577.1:0-10131 GCA_031424515.1 Saprospiraceae bacterium | reverse complement strand
TGGTATTCTGGCTCGAAAAGTCATTCGGAGGGGTAGCTTTAAGTCTAAACAAGAGCTTGCTGAACGATTGATGCAATTTATTCAATATTTCAACGCTGTACTTTCTAAACCATTCAAATGGAATTACGGCGGAAAACCTTGTTACACTTAATTACTATGTTATTTAATAGATGTTGCACTAGCATTAGATACCTGCATGCCCAATTTTACTTTATCATTTAAAAATGACTGGTCAAATTGTAAACGAGCAATAATGCGCTGAAAATTACTCTCCAGCAAGATACCTTCTTTATTGATATAGTTGAGGCTGGCACTATACGTATTGTGCTCGCCACCGCCACTAAACGATAAATTGTGATTATGAGATAATGCTCTATTGCGTTGTACTTCTTTTTGCCAATCGGTATCTGCGCCTTTGTCATTGGCAGGAGTCATAGATATATTATTTGAAGCAGCAAAAGCTCTCAATTCGGCAGCATTCATCATTTCAAGGCGGTTTGCAACAGTTTCAGAGCCGATAAAGCCATTATAGCTTACCACACCTTGTCCTTTTTTACCTTTTTTAGTGGTAATCATGATAACGCCATTAGCAGCACGATTGCCATATATGGACGTTGCAGCGGCATCTTTTAGCACGTCAATAGTGGCAATATCGTCGGGTGCAATTGTCGAAATATCTGCTCCCGGTACACCATCAATCACATAAAATGGCCCTTGTGAGCTGTTGATAGTTGATGCACCTCTAAGAACAACAGCTGCTGGGCGATTCGGGTCACCACTTGCTGTAATATTGAGCCCCGGGACTTTACCCTGAATCAGTTGCCCGATATCGCTGATTGCACCTCTATTGAGGTCTTCAGATTTCATTGTTGTCACAGCACTCGTCAATGTTTTACGAGAGGATGAACCATATCCAACTACTACTATCTCATTCAAAGAACTAGCCGAAGTAACTAAGGTGGCGTTGATTACTGATTGGTTATTGACAGGCACTTTTTGGGTATCAAAACCAATGTATGTAAAAATCAAAATGCCATCGGATGGAGCCGTTAGTGCATATTTACCATCAATATCAGTAATAGCGCCTTTGTCAGTGCCATCTACACGGATGCTTACGCCCACTAAAGCTTCGTTTTTATCACTCATAACTTTGCCAGTGATATTAATATCAGCATAGTTAGTTGATGAAAAGGCATACGTGAGGAATGAATGAAATAAGAAGATTCCCAAAAAAAGAATCTTGGATAGGGAGGAGTGTTTGTTTCTCTTCATAACTGGAAAAATTGTTTAGTTTTTTAGATAAAAGAAGTTTAGCAACAATGCAGTGAGGACTCTCTCTTGAGAGTGTACTTTAATTTGTTCAAATGTGAAATTAGATTTAATTATTGATTTTAGTTATACCGGATTGTATGCAAACGTTTGTAAAAATGAAATGTAGAACTTGAATTTTGAGGCTAACTTAATGTGATTTTATGTTTAAAAGGCGTTTTACCAGTGATAAAAACATGGATGCCTTGTGTTCTTAAACTGCCAAAGTGTGATGTATAAATTTCACCATCAATACTTTTGAGTTTATTGTGCTTGAAATGTCCAGTTCCAAAAGTGATTGTATCCCCACCTAAAGTGTAGTTACCCAATCCACTTTCTAAAAAATAATTATCGGGTTGCTCTTCAAAGGTGCGCATGGGCGATATTTTACCCCCTTCTTTGAAGCAAAACTCAATCGTGACATCTATTTTATCTGTGCCGTCAATATCAAAATCGAGCTCAAAAGCACCATTTTTTTCAGTAATATCTACTTTTATCTCTAAAACCTTCACATTACTGAGGGGTCTGTTTTCAAAATCCATTTTATTCCAAAACCTGCTATCTACGCTTTGTGATAGCTTGTAATTGCCATCTTTTCGCTTTTTATCATCAGGCAATGGTTGATAATAAGGGACTTCTCTTTTCTGATAAAGCATATATTTTCCATCTTTTTTCTGGATGCCATTGCTTCTGAAATACCCTGTTGAGAAGAAATCGCAGGACAGACGCATGTATTTTAAAATAGCTTCACCTTTTCTAAATGAAAAGAAGTTAGGACTCGTAGAGCGTCCCGAACCGATAATAAGAGGCCAGTCCGTACCTCCAAAAATAGTAGCTGTTTGTCCGCCACGCTTTATGCGTACGAGGTTTGTATTTTTAAAAAATTGCTCGTAATTGGTGGATAAAACAGCAGGTTTAGGCAATTCTTTTTGTAATAAAGGATCTTCTATGAAATGAAATAAGGCTTGGCTCAATACCAATTCGTCCAAACCTTCCAAGCTTTCAATAAAATTAGTGATAGCAGCAAATTCTGCATTTTTATCAAATATGGCTAAGTAGCGATAATCGAGGTAAAAAGGCAGTATGTTTTTGGACATAAACTGGTCTTGACGGCGGCTATCAAATGTCACCAAATCACCATTCGGCTCGAGGTGAAAATAAACCAAATTAAGGTTTTTTCGGACTGGCTCTAACAAGTGCGGTCTATTCAATAGCCGAGCAATTGTAATCAATGACCTATCAATCACTTGCGAATAAATCATACTACGCTCCAAATAATTGCCTTCATCATCAATAAAAAGGCTTTCAGAAAACCATTCATCTATCCTTTTTACATATTTCGGATTGGGATAAAGCGCGTGAATTTGAGCCAATGCTGCCGATACTACCCACCTATGATTGGGCGTGTGGATCCCCCCCTCAGTCAAAGCATCGCCCGCTTTGAGTATAAACTGTTTAGCAAGATTTTTTACTTCGCTCAGTATTTTTGAAGGGTTTTTATTTAATATAGCTGTCGCCCCACAAAGAGGCTCCAGTATAAACGCTGTATCAGGTGGCGATTCTATATTACCAATATCAAGCGTACCATCTTCATTTTGCTCTTTTAAAAGGAAACGCATTATTTTTTCCATCAAAGGCACTAATTCAGTATTTTGATAATATTTCGATTCAGGTGCACAAAAGGCGGCAGCCAAATTAGCAAAATCAAAACCTAAATCTCTTTTGAGCACTGTGATATCTTTAGAAAGCACTTGAATCAGGCTCTCAACAGCCTTACTATTAGCCGATAAAACGCGCTTGAGTAGTGGGCTTTCATTGGTATTTATCTGAGTTAATGGGTTAATCCCTTTTAAAATCGATGGATTAAATAGGGTTAATGCTCCCCAACCTAATGATTGTTTTATAAAAGTCTGTCTGGTTATTTTACTCATAGGTTTATTGAATTAAAACTGAATAAAGTGTCAAAAGTACACATTATAGTTTTAAAAAACATAGAGCAGAGTTTCTGTAAGTAGGCAGAAAGAAATAAACACAGCTATCGTCGGGCTGAAAAATAGGCAAAATGCGGAGCAAAGCGGAGAATTTTGCCTATTTTTCAGAGCCGACTTAAAAAGATAGCAGTGTTTATTTTAGCCCAACTACTTAAAAATGTGAATATTGGGTTGGAAATGCCGTTAGGCATGGAATATCGGTAGAAACCGATAAAAGATATTGATTTTAGTCCCGTAGGGACGATATATTGAACTCAACTCTTAAGCATTTAATTCAATATATCGTCCCTACGAGACTTCATCTACACTTTGTGTACATATTTTTCTACCGATATTTCATGCCTAACGGCATTTTTAACCCAAAATTCGCATTATTAATAGATATACTCTGCTCCTGTTCTATTTTATTAAAAAAACAACATTAAAACTTTAGGTTAGCGGGTAAATACTTGGCTAACAAATCTTGATAATAGGGTCTCAAAGCCTCAGTATCTGGTGGTACTGGCACTTTTGAGTATAAATCGTAAGGGTTAAATAATTTTACCCATTTAAACATTTCACGGTCATGGTCATCCATCAAATGCTCATAAGCGTGTTCGCGATGTTGCGCATAAAATGAGTGGTAACGAATCATGTATAAAGCCTCTTCGGGCATATAATCTTTCACCATTTGGTAGAGATATTCATCGTGCCCCCACGACATATCTACATTGCGCAAGCCACAATTAGGTTCATAAATGCCATATTTTGTATTAAAACGCTCGTTTTTTGCATCTGGATTGGCTTCAAAAAACTCTGGGAACACTATCTTATCAGAATGAGCGCAACCAACAGGGAAGGTATCACCTACTACAGCCCATTGGGGCTCGCCGAATAAGCAAAGCACCTTGCCCATATCGTGCAACAGACCCGTGAGAACAAACCAATCTGGGTGTCCATCTGCCCGAATAGCTTCTGAAGCTTGCAATAAATGTTGCCATTGGTCGAGACTGGTATCAGGGTCAGAATCATCTACGAGGGTGTTCAAAAAATCAAATGCGTCCCAAATAGGCATTTCTCTTTTATTGAATTTCAGAAACTCCGCTTGTTTCTGTTTTACAAAATCATACGTTTGGTATTTATGATTGAGGCGGTAAAACTCCCGCACGGTATCGCGCTCAGGAGTATCGTAATTGCGGTATTCTTCCTTAGCTTTTGCGGGCGTGTTGGGCTCTGGATAGCGAGTAAGCACATCGACTTCCCAATCTTCAATACTCGCCAAAGGTGCTATTTCTTTGTCTGAAAAGTTCATTATCTTGTTGAGTTTTTAAATTTTAAAATTAGTCCACCAAGATAAAGGGTTTACTTTTAAAAAGGAGCTTTTAAAAGTTCAGAAACCTATGCAAACGTTTGTAAAAATAATGCTTATGTCGTTGAGCTTGCCCCCTCAGTATCGGAGCATTATTTTAACGTAAAGTCGAACCTCTAATAATCAATTCAGGAGGCAACACTATATTATCTAATTGTGTAATATTCGAATCCAATCGGGTCAAAAATAGGCGGGCAGCTTCCTCACCGATCAATTTGCTCGATCGATTGACAGAAGAAAGAGATGGATTAAAATAAGCCGAAAAAGGCGCATTATCGAAGCCAACGACAGCAACTTGTGTGGGAATAGAAAACCCCATTTCTATGATAACCTGCATAGCAGCTATTGAAACATAATCATTTACGCCAAAAATAGCATCGGGCGGATCAGGTAAAGACATCAAGCGGCGGGTAGGCACCACGGCACTTTCTGCTTTGAAATTGGTGTAAGCCACTAAGTTTTCATCATATGGAATATTATATTTTTCTAAGCAATCTTTATATCCTTTAAAACGCCTTTCAGATACTGTCAAGCCATTGGGTCCTCTCAAATGCGCAATGCGACGGCACCCCCTCAGTATCAGATGCTCTGTAGCAGCATAAGCACCCAAATAATCATCCACGGTAATGCTTCCAGTTTGCACGCCATCGTACTCTCTATCTATGAAAATGAGCGGAATTTGTCTTTGTAAAACATTCTCAAGATGCTCGTAATGCCCCGAATCATAAGTTTCTTGCGAAATGGATAAAAAAATACCTTCCACCCGATTGGCTAAAAGCTTTTCCACGTATTCTTTTTCAAGGAGATAGCTTTCATTGGTGACACAAATACTCATGATATATCCCCTCGATTGTAAAACTGATTGCAGCCCTTCAATCATGGCTGTCTCGTGAAAATGGCTGATAGTGGGTACAATTATTCCCAAGGTACCAGACTTACTATTCCTCAAACCCAAGGAGAGTGAATTGCGTTGATAGCCTACTTTTTGAGCATATTCCTGAATGTTCCTCCGCGTATCTTCATTGATAAGCGCATGATTACTCAAGGCTCGCGAAACTGTCGATGGCGAGCACTTGAATTTCCGAGCAATATCTTTTATAGTTACTGGGTGATTCGGTGTATTCATTGAAAAAGGAGATATTAAATATTGTCTAAATGGTGGGCAATATACTGCATTATTTTCTCTGTTGCGCCTTTATTATTTTGAATATATTGAGTAGAGGCTTGTGATGCTTTTCTATAGTTTTTTTCATAAATTAAATCTTCCATAATGCTTTTAAAGCCATTAAAATCCTCAATTGAAAAGCCGCCGCCAGTCTCTACAAGTTGGTTAGCTTCTTCAAACTTTTTGTATTTTCTTCCAAAAATAACGGGTAACCCAAAGGCAATTGGCTCGAGCGTATTATGAATCCCAGAGCCGAATCCACCACCAATATATGCGATTTTTCCATACCGATAAAGTGAGGACAACATACCGATATTGTCAATAATCAACACTCGATTAACACTTTCAGTCCCTATTAGCGGAATTTCATTTTCCATATATTTTGAATATCTAATGGAAGGAATAGGCAATGTTTTTTCTAAACGCTCAATATTTTTAATGGAAATATCATGTGGTGCAAATATAAATTTATAATGTGTAAAATATTGATTATCTAATATTTGTACAATAATTTCTTCATCAGGTTGCCAAGTGCTACCGCAAATAAGGGTAGGAGAGTCCGACACAAATTTTTCAATAATGGAAAAATCTTTAGCTTCCTGTGCGATGCTCATCACTCTATCCACACGCGTATCACCTGCAAGGCATATTTCACTAAAACCAGCCTTTTTAAGCAAATCTACTGAGGGGGTATTTTGCACAAAAATATGCGTAAAACAGTTGAGCATTTTTTTTAATAAAAAAGAATATGGGTAATAAACAGAAAGTTGTTTTTTGTTAAAAATAGCGGAAATTAATATCGTTGGGATTTGCCTATTTTTAAGTGTATTGAGGTAGTGAAACCAGAATTCATATTTCACAAATATAGCTAAATCGGGTTGTATTAGTTCAATAAATTGACTTGCATTTTGAGGTGTATCTATTGGTAAATAAAAGACATAATCTGCTAAAGGATAGTTTTTACGAATCTCATATCCCGAAGGCGAAAAGAAGGTCAATATAATAGTATAGTTTTTTTCGCCATTTTTTAAAGCCTCTATCAATGGTCGCCCTTGCTCAAATTCTCCCAACGAGGCCACGTGCATCCAAACGGTTTTAGATGCATTTTTCGGTCTATTTTTTAAAGCATTTTCAATATGTATAAATATGTCTTTTCTGCCTTCCACCCACTGTTTGGCTTTGGGATTGAAACGGGCGGCAAGGTGAATGAAAACCAGGTAAAAAAAAATACCTATATTGTAAATTAGAATCATCGTTTTAATATTGGGATATTACAAAATTGAGTCTTTAATTCTACTATGGCACTTTAATATCAACGAATTTAAAAGTGCCATAGGCACGGTATATTGGTAGAGAATAGAAGAGCATTTTCATAAAATTCCGTAGGAATGGTCTATTGAAATTAATATCAATATGCCGTTCCTATGGAACTTGAAAAAGATTTTACCTAATATTTCTACCAATATATCATACCTACGGTACTACTAATTTAAAAGTGCCAAAGTAGAATTAAGTAACGCTAAAAAAGTAACTTAACTATTTTGTAAAAGGATACTTTTAGATATTCGTGGTTTTTAGTGGTTTAAGTAAACGGAATTTCAATGGTTTTCAAAGAAAATCATTGAAATTCCGTTTACTAAACTGCCTATCCAATCGTGAACTTATTTTTTGACCATTACTCAATATCCTAATACTCAATATTATCTGCTTTTTGATTAGTGAAAAGTGGGACAAACCAGCCGACGCGTGCGCCGTAGAGAATATCCAAACGTTTGGTGTCATCACGTTGGCGAGTATCAAAATTGAATCCGCGGCGATTGCGGGTGAACCCCTCAGTAAAATCGAGCCCGACGAAGAAATTGATGGTTTTATCCCGACTGATTATCTGATAGCCTACGAATTGCGACAATGCAAAACCACTCGTGAGGCGGTCGTAACCGGCTTGATATGGCGGAGCTAAATGCGGTGCTGAGTTGCTATTATCTTGAATCCTTATTTTATGTTGTAAAAAACCTGCACTGAGGGTCAATCTGATGCCACCGATGCGGTTACCATTATCCGTGAGTTTGAATAATTTTCCAAGATTAAGCCCTGTGTAAAACCCTCTTTCACGCAAATCCACATTGGCATACGTGCCTACATCGCCGAGTATTGCGCCATCTACTGTGCGCAAAGGTTTTAAAACGTCTTCTTTGACTGTTTTACCATAAAAATAAAATGCATCGCCGCCAATAATCCAACCTTTTGATAAAGAGATACCTTCAATGCCTCCGCCCACGTGCAAATCAGAACCGAATCTATTTGCCAAATCAGATGCAGGTAAGTGGATACCAAATGCAGCATTAACGCCTACAAAGTTTGTGGCTTGGCTGGATACTGAGGGGGTATATTTCTTTTGTGCTAAAAGGTTATTCGATATAAAAAGAAATAAAAAGAAGTATAATCGCATGGTACTTTGATATTGGATGAAAAATTCGGGTGAAATTAATGAAAGGTGCGTTAGAAATAGTTTTTTAAGTAAGATGAATTGCTTTAAAAACATTTTTGAGCTTTAAATAGGCTATATCTGGGGATATTAAATGAACTTCATTTTACTTAAATTTTACTTTAAAACAAATATGATAAATATTCATAAAATGGAACTTACCCCAAAAGGTAGAATAACGAATATTCCTCTCAACCATTCCATATACCAAAAGAGGTAAATTGCACTAAACAGACCTAAAATGTTAAAATATATTTAAAAAACAGTTGCATCCTATTGAAGAGCCGTCTATATTTGTGTCATAATTAATAACGAAAGCATAAAACAGCAAACGATTTGAATAAACGATTTTTACACAAACATATGTACAACAATTTTATAAACCTTATGAATCAACTTAGTACCGAATAGAGCAAAACAAACTAAAACAAACAGAGAAGATATGAGTTCCCCCCATGAACTTAATTTCGATTTGAAGCTTATTACTTATCTCCACTCATTTTAACTGACCATAATTTTTTTTTAAGTTCATCTCATTATTCACCAAAGAGTTCCTACTGAAATAATCAAGTAGTCTCGCTTTACCTTTGTTTAATTCGTTATTGAAGTGTCATTTGATGCTTTAATGAACAGTGATTTTACATAGCAGTTTAGGCCGAATAGGATTACAATTTACTCGTACTGATTTGTCATTGACGTGAAAGCCAATTTTATGTCCATGACGCAAAATTTACTCTGATTTGAAACCATTATGTCTCACAATAGTACCAATTTTCCCAGTTTTTAATATAAAAATGAATATGCTTAATAGTCTTCTTAAAAATATTGAAAGTTTTATCGTAAGGTCAGTCATGATTTCCTCAAAAGAGGCTATTCCGCTTATGATTTCAATAAAAAAAGAGCAAAATAAGCCATATTTAAATAGATTTTAAGCCTATTTTGACAGGTATTTTAATATTCTTTTGATTCATTTAGTAGCTAAGTGAATGCCTTGATTGGACAATAATATCTTGATGTAAAACATTGAGAATCAAATATATAGTTAGATTATATTCCCATGCATAAATATTTTGGATAAAATAACCGACATTTTCTTTTTGAGTCGGTTCTTGAAAATGAATAAAATTCTTCGCTTACGCTTCGTATTTTATTCATTTTCAAGCCCGACAGAAAATATCGATTATTTTAAGGTTTCTTTAGTTATAAGGTCAGTTAATATTTTCATTTATTTAGTATTATTTATTGATGTTTTGATTTTTTAGGTAGGAGCGGATATTGTCTGCTCGCATCCCAGTACATCTTATGTTGAAATGGCAACTAAAGTTGTGAGTGTTCCCTTGCGGAATAGCCTAAGTATTGCCTAAAAGTAGGCATTTAAAAATGCTTTATAACATATTATGCTCGTGTGAATGACGATTTTAAACGAGGTGAAAATGTGTTAAAAACTTTTTAAAAAAAATGCTTAAAAGATGCTTTTAAACATGTTTATACCTGCCTATCGGCAGACAGGCGGAGGGGGTAGTGATTATGAAAGTTTAATTTAAAAATGAAATGTCCTGAAGAGGACGAGCCAGAGGTATGCCTAAAAAGATTGGGTAATGAGTTCCTTGATATACTGGAGTAGTGAAGAAAAAAAGTAGAGTTGCGGCTCTCTCGAAAATATCTTATACATACAATTTACACGCTTTTAAACCTTAATTTTTTATTAATTAACAAATTTTTTATTTCTCATGAAGAAAATCAATTTTACTTCACAAATTATGAGATTAAGCTCATTGATAGTGTTATTCATGACACTTGGAATGAACTTAGGTGCTCAGTGTTTAGAGAAGGC
>JANPHO010000576.1:0-5014 GCA_031424515.1 Saprospiraceae bacterium | reverse complement strand
TAAAAATGACTTTGACAGAAAACAAAAATCTGCCAATCGGCTTGGATACCAACGCTTTACAGCAATTAACGGCTGACCTTAACGACCAACAATTGATATGGTTGAGTGGCTATTTCTTTGGCGCTTCACAAGCTCAAAATAAAGTTTCAGTACCCAGCAGTAATGGAAACGGTAATGGTTATGCGGCTATAACGCCAGCGGTTGCACCAATTTTTGTGGCTGCTCCAGTGGCTTCAAAAGTGACTATTTTATACGGTTCACAATCGGGTAATAGTAAAAAAGCGGCTAACCAAGCGGCGGATGCTTTGAAAGCGGCGGGTTCGGAAGTTGTGGTGGCTGATATGGCGGATTATAAATCATCGCAGTTAAAAAATGAGAAATTGCTCTTGTGCATTGTGGCGACTTATGGCGAAGGTGAACCACCTGCGGCAGCGGAGGAATTCCACAAATTCATTTTCAGCAGTCGTGCGCCGAAGTTGAATGATATGCAGTTTTCGGTGTTGGCTTTGGGTGATAAAAGCTATACGCAGTTCTGTCAAACGGGTAAAGATTTTGATGAGCAATTAGAAAAGTTGGGTGCAAAACGCATTGCTGACCGCGTGGATTGTGATGTGGATTGGCACGATGATGCTGAAAAATGGATTAATTCGGTCGTTTCAAAAATACCAAAACCTGCTTCTAATGGTGTGTCAAATGGCGCATCAGTGAACGGAAGTGCTTACATGGTGAATGCGAAACACGAAACACAAGGCACGAAATACGACCGTAAAAAGCCTTTTGAAGCGGAAGTTTTAGAGAAAATCCAATTGAATGGTCGTGGCTCTGTGAAAGAGACTTGGCATGTGGAGTTGAGTTTGGCGGATTCAGGTTTGTTGTATCAGCCGGGGGATGCATTGCACGTGATTCCGACAAATTCAGAGCGCATCGTGGCGGACGTTTTAAAAGTTTCAAAATTAGACCCCTCAGTAAAAGTGGATTTTGATGGTCAAAATCAGGATTTAGGTCATGTTTTATTAGAAAAAACGGAACTAACGGTATTGAGCCGTGACGTTTTACAGAAATATTATGAGTTATCTAAAAACGATAAATTAAAATCAATTTTGGATGACCCCAAAGCGTTGAATGCTTATATTTATGGTCGTGATGTGGCGGATTTAATCGTTGATTTTCCAGCGGAATTGGAGCCACAAGTGTTGGCAAATATTTTACGAAAATTACCTTCGCGAGCGTATTCAATTGCATCAAGTTTGGCGGCGCATGAAGAGGAAGTACATTTGACAGTGGGTGCGGTGCGTTACCAAGCGCAAGGTCGTAAAAAAGAAGGAGTTGCTTCATCGTTTTTGGCTGACCGTGTAGCAGTGGGTGAAAAAGTGAAAGTTTTTGCGGAGGAGAATGAATATTTCAAGCTGCCCAAAGACCCCTCAGTAAATACGATTATGGTGGGCCCCGGTACGGGCATTGCGCCTTTCAGAGCTTTTATAGAAGAGCGGGCTGAGACGGGTGCTGAGGGTAAAAACTGGCTTTTCTTCGGCAATCCGAATTTTACAACGGACTTTTTATATCAAACTGAATTTCAACAATATTTGAAAAGTGGTGCTTTGAATAAGATTGATTTGGCTTTTAGCCGTGACCAAGCGGAAAAAGTATATGTGCAGCATAAACTTTTACAAAAATCGAAAGAAGTATTCGATTGGTTGCAAAATGGTGCGTATTTTTACGTTTGTGGCGATAAAAACCGCATGGCTAAAGATGTTGAGCAGGCTTTGATACAAATTGCGAAGAAAGAGGGCGGGTATTCAGATGAAAAAGCCATAGATTGTGTTAAAGATTTGAAAAAGCAAAGACGCTATTTGGAAGATGTTTATTGATAAAATACAGCTTTACATCTAATTGTAGATACTGATTGCGGTTTAATTCAGACCTTTAGTCGTAATTTTTATAAAAATACTCATGCCTTTGGCTTGATAAATGAGGGGTCTGATGAATCGTATATTTTTTGTTTTTATTCTGATTTTCAACTTTCTGACAGTAAAATCGCAGACTATTCACCAGCAAGCCTATTATTTTCGCTTTTTAGCTAAAGTGAAATTGAATGAAAAATGGGCGTTGCAAGCTGAAACGGATTATCGGCGTTTTACGAATCCCGATAGAATTTGGCAAAATTTTAATCAATTGCGCCTACATTATCGCCTTAATCCGCATTGGGAATCGGTGGCAGCATTGACTTATGCGGTGGTTTGGCAAGGGAGTTTGCCTGTCCCTGAGTGGCGACCGTATCAGAGTATTCAATATCAGCACGTGCTTGGACAAGGTTGGAGTTCAGCATATCGATTTCAGTTTGAAGAGCGTTTTATACACCATTCTTCAAAAACGGAATTGACTGAGGGGTTTGGTTTTAGATTGCGCCCGCGTGTGCGATGGCTTGTTTCGAAAGTAATTAATCCTAAATGGACCGCTCGATTCAGTGAAGAGCTTATGTATCATACAGACGATGGTTTTAACCAATCTCAAACATGGTTATATATCGAAAGGCAATTAAATCATGGATTTGTATTAGATTTGGGCTATCTTAAAACGTATGTGAAACGTGTACCAAGTGGTTATATTGATAGAGATAATGTACGGTTGAGTGTAGTAAAAAATTTTACGTTAAAGAATATATAGTTTGTGGTGTATTTAGAATACTCTAAACACTATACACCAAACACTAAAAACAAAAAAATGATTTCAAAAAAAATGAAATATGCTTTAAAAGCCTTGATTTACATCGCCAATCATCAAGATACAGGCGTTGTGAAAGCTCAAGATATTGCTGAAAATGGCAACATTCTTTTTAATGAAAAAGAACAGAAGCCGAAGAAGTTTTTAGAGCAAATTTTATTGGAATTAAAAAAAGGGCGTATCCTCAATAGCAAACAGGGTAATGTAGGGGGCTATTATTTTGTTAAAAACCCTGAGCAAGTGACTTTGGCTGATGTGTATCGCTTGATTGATGGTCCTATTGCTTTAGTCCCGTGTGCTTCTAAGAATTTTTACGAAAAATGTGAAGATTGCCCAAGTGAAGAGGAGTGCTCAATTCGCCATGCTTTGATACAAGTGCGCGATGAAACGTTGAAGGTTTTAGAAAGAAAAAATATACATGATTTGGCAAAGGGAACGTATATAGACGCCAATGTCAGCTGGACAATATAATTCTATAAATAATTGAAAATGAATATTTTAAATAGGTTTAAAAAATAAATTTAAAAAACAATCTATTTTTTTATCATCTAATTCTACTAATTCCATAGAATTAACGTATATTTGCAATAGCAAAGCAACCTTAACCAGATTATTAAACTTAAAATCGACTTAAACAATGGAAAATATTATGGATAAAAAAATGGCTGAAATGCTGAATGACGAAACAGCAGTTTCATTGGAAACGCCAATATTGAAAAATAAGTATCGCAAATTATGGATAGGGGCAGGGGTGTTTCTTGCTTTAGCAATCGTCAGCTCTCTCTTTATTACAGGAGAAATGTTTGAAACGGTAACAGGCAGACTGAGCGAAGACAATAATATTTTTTATTGGATGGTCTTGACGGGCGTTTGTGCGGAGGTCGTAGCGGGCTCAATGGGTATGGGTTATGGTGTTATTTGCACGACTGTTCTCTTGATTCTCAATATTCCACCCGTTTCCATCAGTGCGAGTATTCACTCTGCTGAAACTTTTACAAGTGCAGCGGGGGCAATTAGCCACTATAAATATGGGAATATCAATTGGAAATTGGCTAAATCATTGGCTATTCCGGGCGCAATTGGTGCTATAGTAGGCGCTATCGCTTTGATATTAGTCCACCATAAAAGCCCTGCTTTCATCAAACCGATGATGGCACTTTATACTTTCTACTTGGGTGTTAAAATTTTGATGAGTGCTTTTAAAAGCAAAACTATTGAAAAAAAGGAAGTTAATATACCTGTTTTAGGCTTCATAGGTGGTTTTATTGATTCCTTTGGTGGTGGCGGCTGGGGACCATTGGTGACGGGTACTTTTATTAAAAATGGCCGTACCCCACGATATGTCATTGGCAGCTCAAGCTTCGCTAAGTTTGTTTTGACTTTCGCCAGTGCTTTTACTTTTATCGTCGGTGGCGGTTTCGGTCAATGGAAAATCGTGGCAGGTTTGCTGATTGGTGGCGTTGTTACTGCTCCTTTATCGGCTATGTTGACGACTCGATTACCGACTAAAAAGATGTTTATTGCGGTAGGTATGGTGGTGATAATGTGCAGTATGATTACTTTTTTCAGGGCTATTTTAAAATAACTAACAGACTATGAATACAAAACAAACCATAGAAAAAACGGCTCAATTAGGTGCTTTTTTAAATCAAAATTCATCTATCGAGTTGCCTGACGATGATAATTCGTTCTTCGTTTTTGCCTCAAAATCAGCTTTGACTAACCACATTCAGGCTGTTTTAAATAAAATTATAGAGGAACAAGCCGATAAGAGCGCGAGCGTTTTTGTGCATTATTGCGCTTGACACCCCTCAGTATTTTAGGACTTTTTAGCATCATTTTCATCTTTTTTATATTTGGCAAAGTATAGATTAGCCTATGCAATGTCGTATAAAGTTATATTTTTAAATTCTACTAATTCTATGGAATTAAAGGTATTAAAATTATTTAACCAATAAATTATCAATTGAATGACTTTATTTACTAAGAAAATCACCCTAACTGTTTTTACTGTTTTAAGCTTTATTTTATTCTTAAATACTACAATTTATGCCCAAGATGAGGTTGTACTCATCACGGGGAAAGTTGTTGACTCCCAAAAAGAGCCATTACCCGGTGTTACTGTGCAGGTTAAGAATAGTTTTGCGGGCACTGTTACGGATGAAAATGGCGATTTTAATCTTAAAACCAAATTGAAATTTCCTTTTACACTTGTTTTCCGAAGTGTCGGTTTTGAACCTCGTGAAATTGAAGTTTTGAATTCTCAAAGTAAAATTTCAGTAGAGTTGAATAC
>JANPHO010000575.1:0-2118 GCA_031424515.1 Saprospiraceae bacterium | reverse complement strand
ATCAGTGGCTAAACGGAGCGACAGCGACTGTGCAGCTAAGCGATTACACTTTTAAAATAATTTAAGAAACCAAATGGAATCGTCGAAATATCCGCGAACTTATCATTTTCCCTTTTCATCAGGCACTACTTCCGATGACCGCATCAATACAGAATGGCAAAGTATTCTAAAACATGAATTGGTATTGACTGAAAAGCTGGACGGTGAAAATAATTGCCTCAATACTGAGGGGGTATTCGCTCGCTCACACGCTGCACCTACCCGCAACCCGTGGGCAAAAAATATGTGGGAACTTTGGGAGCAGAACAAACGGCATTTAGGGGATTTTCATGTTTTCGGTGAAAATTTATATGGTTTGCACAGCATTGAATACACGGGGTTGGAAGCTTATTTTTATGTCTTTGGTATTCGTGAAGGTACCCGCTGGTTGGCTTGGGATGAAGTAGAATTTTATGCTCAGGCACTGGATTTACCAACAGTTCCTGTTATTTCAAGAGGTTTTTTTACTGAAAAAGATATAAAAACGGTTATTGAAAAGACAATTCAAGCGGGTAGCCGATTGGGTGGTGATTGTGAAGGATTAATTTGTAGAACTGCGAATGCTTTTGAAACTGCTGATTTCAGTCAAAATGTATTAAAATATGTCCGAAAAAATCATGTACAAACCGATGAGCACTGGACGCGTAATTGGCAACGTGCCCAACTACGGTTTGAACGGTCTGTTGAAAAATAATGAACCCGATTGGGCAACTATCGAGCGATTTGATTGGGTAGAGCCCATGAAAAATTGCCCACAAGATGCTATCTACCACGCCGAAGGCGATGTGTGGACACACACCAGAATGGTCGTTTCTGAACTGATGCAACTGACTGAATATCAATTACTTAGCGAACATGAACGGTATATTTTGTTCCTCAGTGCGTTGCTGCATGATATTTCCAAACCGCCTTGCACGTTTGAGGAAAATGGTCGA
The DNA here is from genome assembly GCA_031424515.1 of Saprospiraceae bacterium. Lineage (GTDB taxonomy): Bacteria > Bacteroidota > Bacteroidia > Chitinophagales > Saprospiraceae > JAAFJT01. Next base: position 1,144 of record JANPHO010000575.1, on the reverse strand, counting down.
ATAACTTCGCCTAAACACGCTGCTATCGGCGAAAAAGTAGTGCGTGAATTGCTCTGGAATGCTGATTTTGAAATCCGTGAAATAATCGCTTCATTGGTTCGGTTGCATGGTTTGCCGATATGGAGTTTGGATAAATTGAGCTCCAATAGAGCCGTGATTTCATCCAGTTTGAGGGTCAATAATCATTTATTATACCTTTTAGCGAAAGCCGATGCGTTGGGTCGGATTTGTGAAGATAAGGATGATTTACTGCTCCGAATCGACCTTTTTAAAGAAATTTGCCTTGAAAGTGAGTGTTTTTATGCGCCTAAAACCTTTCATAACACGCACAGCCGCTACAAATTTTTTCAAAATGAAGATGAAAATTACCCCTCAGTCATTTTTGATGATACTGCTTTTGAAGTCATTATTTTGTTGGGTATTGCTGGCAGTGGTAAGGATAGTTTTCATGAAAAGCATTTCAGTCGCTATCCCTCAGTAAGCCTCGATAATATTCGTAAAGAGTTGAAAATCAAGCCAACGCATAAGGATGGACAAGGCAAAGTATCTCAACTGGCTTATGAGCGAGCGAAAGAGTTTTGTCGTAAAAAGCAGTCATTTGTGTGGAATAGCACCAATTTGACAAGTGATTTGCGCTCAAAATTGATTTGGACTTTAGGGGTTTATAACCCCAAATTTAAAATTAAGTATATAGAAACTACGATGGAAAATATCTTTTCCCGCCGCTACGATGACATACCCCCCTCAGTATTGGAGCGTATGATTCGTCAATTGGATATGCCACAGTTGACTGAGGTGCACGAAGTAGAGTATTTTAGGACTTGATATTCTTTGAAGGATTATTATTCTCTCCTTTTTCAAATTCAGATAGTTTCTCGCCCTCAGAGGCTTTGTTTTTGATTATTTATCAGAGCTGAAAGAGTTGAAATAAGGATTTTATTGTCATTTACTTGTTTTCAAAACCTGTGAATTATGTAACTTTTACACATAATTATATAACTTTTTTTCATCTGAAAAAAAACAGGTCAAAACAGGTCAAAACAGGTCAAATCAAGTTAAAAAATAAACAACTGGACACAAAGGGGTATCTCATCCGTGTAGAATAAGTAAAAAGAGCAGCAAGAATGTTAAAATTTCATCTACG
>JANPHO010000574.1:0-18622 GCA_031424515.1 Saprospiraceae bacterium | reverse complement strand
CAGTGTGTGACCCAAGTGGCGCATGTGATACAGCAACCTTGACGATTACAGTTAATGCAGTGAATGACACACCAGTTGCATCGAATGACCCAATTATTACTAATGAAGATTCAGTTGCAACGGGTACAGTGGCTACGAATGACGTTGATACTGAGGGGGATGTTTTAACATACAGTTCAATAACAAATGTACCATCAAGTCAAGGCACATTTGTGATGAATGCGGATGGCACGTTTACATTCACTCCAGCGGCAAATTATAATGGTGTTGTAAGCATCAATTATACAGTATGTGATCCAAGTGGAGCATGCGATACCGCAACGTTGACGATTACGGTTAATGCTGTGAATGATGCGCCAGTAGCATCAAATGACCCAATTGTAACGAATGAAGATTCAGTAGCAACGGGCACAGTGGCAACAAATGACGTTGATACTGAGGGTGATGTTTTAACTTATACATCGATTACGAATGTACCAGCCAATCAAGGCACGTTTATGATGAACGCGGATGGAACGTTTATATTTACCCCGGCAGCTAATTATAATGGTGTTGTGAGTATCAATTATACAGTATGTGATCCAAGCGGAGCATGCGATACAGCAACATTAACCATTACAGTAAATGCTGTAAATGATGCACCAGTAGCTTCGAATGACCCAATTGTAACGAATGAAGATTCAGTAGCAACGGGCACAGTAGCAACGAATGACGTTGATACTGAGGGTGATGTTTTAACTTATACATCAATTACGAGTGTACCAGCCAATCAAGGCACGTTTGTGATGAATGCAGATGGTACGTTTACATTCACACCAGCAGCTGATTATAATGGAGTTGTAAGTATCAATTATACAGTGTGTGACCCAAGTGGAGCATGTGATACCGCAACATTGACCATTACAGTTAAAGCAGTAAATGACGCACCAGTAGCTTCGAATGACCCAATCGTAACGAATGAAGATTCAGTAGCAACGGGCACTGTAGCAACGAATGATTCTGATATTGAAAATGATACGCTGACTTATACAACCATTGCAAGTGTACCAGCAAGTCAAGGCACATTTGTGATGAATGCGGATGGTACGTTTACATTCACACCAGCAGCAAATTATAATGGCGTTGTAAGTGTCAATTATACAGTATGTGATCCGAGCGGAGCATGTGATACAGCGACTTTAACTATTACAGTTAATTCTGTAAATGATGCACCAGTAGCTTCGAATGACCCAATTGTAACGAATGAAGATTCAGTAGCAACGGGCACAGTGGCAACAAATGACGTTGATACTGAGGGGGATGTTTTAACTTATTCATCAATTACGAATGTACCAGCAAGTCAAGGCACATTTGTGATGAATGCGGATGGCACGTTTACATTTACTCCAGCGGCAAACTATAATGGTGTTGTAAGTATCAATTATACAGTGTGTGACCCAAGTGGAGCTTGTGATACAGCAACCTTGACGATTACAGTTAATGCAGTGAATGACACACCAGTTGCATCGAATGACCCAATTATTACTAATGAAGATTCAGTTGCAACGGGTACAGTGGCTACGAATGACGTTGATACTGAGGAGGATGTTTTAACTTATACATCGATTACAAGTATACCAGCAAGTCAAGGCACATTCGTGATGAATGCAGATGGAACGTTTACATTCACTCCAGCGGCAAATTATAATGGTGTTTTAAGCATCAATTATACAGTATGTGATCCGAGCGGAGCATGCGATACAGCGACTTTAACCATTACAGTTAATGCAGTGAATGATGCACCAGTAGCATCGAATGACCCAATTATTACTAATGAAGATTCAGCTGCAACGGGTACAGTGGCTACGAATGACGTTGATACTGAGGGGGATGTTTTAACTTATTCATCAATTACGAGTGTACCAGCAAGTCAAGGCACATTTGTGATGAATGCGGATGGTACGTTTACATTCACACCAGCAGCAAATTATAATGGCGTTGTAAGTGTCAATTATACGGTTTGTGATCCAAGTGGCGCGTGCGATACCGCAACATTGACGATTACGGTTAATGCTGTGAATGATGCGCCAGTAGCTTCGAATGACCCAATCGTAACGAATGAAGATTCATCAGCAACGGGTACGGTTGCAACAAATGATGTTGATACTGAGGGGGATATTTTAACTTATACATCAATTACGAGTGTACCAGCCAATCAAGGCACATTTGTGATGAATACGGATGGAAGTTACACGTTTACACCAGCGGCAAACTATAATGGCGTTGTAAGTATCAATTATACAGTATGTGACCCAAGTGGCGCGTGTGATACCGCAACCTTGACTATTACTGTCAATGCAGTTAATGACGTACCAGTAGCTTCGAATGACGCAGTATTTACGAATGAAGATTCAGCTGCAACGGGAACAGTGGCTACGAATGACGTTGATACTGAGGCGGATGTTTTAACTTATACATCAATTACGAGTGTACCAACAAGTCAAGGCACGTTTGTGATGAATGCGGATGGTACGTTCACCTTCACACCAACGGCAAACTATAATGGTGTTGTAAGTATCAACTATACAGTGTGTGACCCAAGTGGCGCATGTGATACGGCTACATTAACCATCACGGTTAATGCTGTGAATGATGCGCCAGTAGCTTCGAATGACCCAGTAGTAACGAATGAAGATTCAATTGCAACGGGAACAGTAGCTACAAATGACGTTGATACTGAGGGTGATGTTTTAACATACAGTTCAATAACAAATGTACCAGCAAGTCAAGGCACATTTGTGATGAATGCGGATGGCACGTTTACATTCACACCAGCGGCTAATTATAATGGCGTTGTAAGCATCAATTATACAGTGTGTGACCCAAGTGGCGCGTGCGATACCGCAACATTGACGATTACGGTTAATGCTGTGAATGATGCGCCAGTAGCTTCGAATGACCCAATTGTAACGAATGAAGATTCAGCTGCAACGGGTACGGTAGCTACAAATGATGTTGATATTGATGGAGATACGCTCACTTATACAGCTATTACCAATATCCCATCAGTCTTAGGCACGTTTGTTATGAATGCGGATGGTACTTATACATTTACTCCGGCATCTGGTTTTAATGGCATTGTAAATATTAGTTATACAGTATGTGACTCAAGCGGTGCTTGCGATACGGCTAATTTAATAATTACAGTTGCACCAATTAATCATGCGCCAATAGCCAATAACGATTTTAATAATACATTAGAAGATACTGAGGTTGTGGGTAATGTGGTGACAAATGACTTTGACCCAGATGATAATACTATAGGGTCTATTTTAACGGTGAGCACGACAACTCCAGTGACAAGTAACGGAGTTATCGTATTGAAAACGGATGGTTCATATGTCTATACACCGAATACAGGCTTTGTTGGTACGGATACAATAGTGTACACAATCTGTGATAATGGTATGCCGAGTATGTGTGATACTGCGTTATTGATAATTGAAGTGCGCAAAAAATATATCACCAATGACCAAAAACCTGTATTGAATGATGATAATGTGGTGGCTAACAATGATAAGCCAATCATCATCAATGTTACAGCTAATGACTTTGACCCGACGGGTAAAACACTCGGAAATCCTACTATCATTAGTAACCCAATTGGTGGGGTAGCGGTAGTGAATGCGGATGGAACAATTACGTTTACACCTGATTCAAGCTTTGTCGGGGAGGCTATATTCCAATATACAATTTGTAATACTGCAACACCGCCAGCTTGTGATACTGCAACAGTTAAAATCAACGTGACGAAGCCTACATTAGAAAATGTAAGACCAATTGCGGTGGATGACGCGAAGAGTAATTTTAAAAATAACTCAATCAGCGGAACAGTTGCTGCCAATGATTACGATTTGAATATAGGCCAAGTATTGTCTTATGGCGTCGTTTCTAACCCGATTAATGGTTCAGTGGTTTTAAATGCCGACGGTACATTCACATATAAGCCAGATTCAAATTACGTAGGACCTGATAGATTCACTTATCAAGTCTGTGACAATGGAACGCCAAGTAAGTGTGATACGGCAACGGTGTATATTACAATATTTGATATACCAGTGACTACTTCTGCAACCATTGAAAGCGCGTTATTTGAAGAACTTGTGGATACGGTTTGTTTGGATACTAAAGAACTTTTAGGTAAGAAATATACCGTGACCAATGTATGCGCTACGGCAAATAGCAATGCGAGTTACGAGGTTCTTTCGGGTACAACTTGTGTGAAAGTGACCGCTCTTTTACAAGGTGAAGCTAAGGCTTGCATGGTGGTTTGTGATGAATTTGGCGTCTGTGATACCACATATTTGATAACAAATGTGTTGAAAAGAGACCAAGTGACGCGGGTTAAAGCTAAAAATGATGAGGTAGGTACATTGCAAGGTCAACCCGTTACAAGTAATGTGGTTAAAAATGACTCATTATCGGTCTTTGGCTTAAAGGGTGTCACCATCGTTACGCAAGGTAGACATGGTACAGCGGACATTGATTCTTCGAATGCCATTGTGTTTACTCCAGAAGCAGATTTCTGTGGTTATGATTATGTCACGTACAGTATTTGTAATGCTTACGGATGTGATACAGCGGTGGTCAAAATTAGGGTCATCTGTAATGGCATCAAAGTTTACAGTGGTTTCTCTCCAAACGGGGATGGTGTGAATGACTTCTTAATAATCGAAGGGTTGGATAAATTCCCTAAACACAAGTTAGAAGTTTATAACCGTTGGGGTAATGCTGTATTGGTGACTAAAGATTATAAGAGTGATTGGGGTGGTACTTGGACGGATAAAAAATTACCAGATGGTACTTACTTCTATATTATCGACGATGGTGAAGGTCATTATTACTCTGGATATATCCAGATTTATAGAGGACATTAATCATTCATGCAAAGTGATGAGGTGTATAAAGTTACCCCCTCAGTATTGAGGCAATTTTATACACTTTATCACATATTTTGGATTATAAAAAATTGAATTTTGGCGGAAAAGAGTGAAAAATTCATTCAACTGCAATAATCCACATCGATATGCTATAAAATTATTTGCTTACATAGTTTTGTGTTAAAGGTTAGCGGCGGTACTTTGGTATCGCCGCTTTTTTTTATTGAAAATCAGTTTTTAATGATGAAAAATGATTTTTTATAAAGCGTTTTAACTCTATTTTTACATTATTTTAAAACTAAAAAAGGTTAAAATGACATTTTATCATATTACCACTCCTGAGCAGTGGGAAAAATACGCCGAGAAAGATTTTTACGAAGCGGAGAGCCTTTTTACTGAGGGGTTTATTCATGCGAGCTATGCAGAGCAAGTAGACGAAACTTTGAAGCTTTATTATCAGGGTATTCCTTTGGTTTTTATTTTGAAGATAGACCCCTCAGTATTAAGCTCAAAATTAGTACTTGAGCCTTCTCGTAACGGTGAAATTTTTCCGCACATCTTCGGAGCGATCAATAAATCGGCTATTATTGAAATAGAACAGAGAACTTTGAAAACAGGCATTTAGAGGTGGTTTAAATGCATATTTGTTAAAGAAATCTTAAAAATGAATGGCTTATTAAACTTATTAAATGGCATGAAGTCTATTCTGTATTATTGAAATTTAAACCCGTTTTTTAATCTTAAAATTAAATAATTATGAAAAAGAAAATCATGTTCGCCGCTTTATTCGTTTTAGGTTTTACGATGGCTTCTAATGCTCAAAATACACCTGTGGTGGATAAGAGAGAGGGCAATCAAAAAGAACGCATTAAAGATGGAGTAAAATCAGGGGAGTTGACTAAGCCAGAAGCTAAGAAGCTTGTAAAACAGCAACGCAATATCAAAAAAACAGAAGCTAAAGCAAAATCTGATGGTGAAGTAACAGCGGCTGAAAGAGCAAAATTGGATAGAAAACAAGACCGCGCAAGCCGCAAAATCGCTAAACAAAAGCACGATAAGCAAGACCGTAATTAAGTGAAAAGTGAAAAGTGAAAAAACGCTTAAAATTGGACTTTCAGTGTCCGATTATCGGCATTTTTACTTTTCACTTTTAGTTTTTCATTTAAAAGTCTATCTATTAAAAACGTCCCCAATATTTTTATTATAAGGTACTTTTAAGAAATCCAATGTGCCTGGTTTGACACGAAGATAGAAAGAATATGTGCCGCGGGTAGGTTGCCAATTCATACCCATTTCCCAACAGTGGAGGTCTCTATAAAATCCGAAATCAGGATATGTCATGCGTTTGCTTGAAAAATCATAACCGATGTTACCGACTGTGATACGCCATTTCTTTGTTAAGGGTATATTGCCTGACGTGTATAGTGCGTTAGAAATAATAGTCGTATCTTTCCCACCAAAGCTATTTCTACTGATGCTGAAATTGTGAGAAAGTCGGAAACTTTCAAGCATATCTGTTAGGGATTGCTCTGAGGGTTTTACCTTAGTTTTTTTAACGACTGGCGTATTAGTGTTCGAGGAAGGCGTTTCATTGCCTTCATTATCGCCTTTAAATACCCGTTTTATATCACCTATACTCAATCCTGTATTGAGGTTCAATGATGCATTGATGAGGTTCAATAACTTACCATTTCTTTTAAGAGCAAATTCTTGTACTCGATTGCCTTTGGAATCCTTTCCATAAGGGTCAAATAGGGCATTGACACTTAAGGTGGATAAACCTTTGAATAGATTGGTTCCTGTCCCCATCGCAATCTGGCTGAAACGGAAGGAATCCGCTACGAAATTATAACTACCCGCAATGCTTACGTTTTCAAGCAATTTGGACTTTTTAAACGTCGAATCTTTTTTATTAAAAGTTTTCAATTCAAAAAGATTGGTCAAAGAGTAAGTCAATGCCGCCTGCGTACTACCCGATGAAGGGGCACCAAATATGGCATTTTGATATAAATTATAGACTTGTTGGAAAGGGTTGCGCGCATCAGTGTAAACGCTGTCCTCGTAGCGTGTGTAATTCGGCGAATAACTGAACCCTACATTGGGGGTTAGGGTGTGTCGAATACCCCTTATTTTACCTTTTTTAAATTGAATCGTTCCAAAAATACGGGTGGAGATATTTGTACCCATTGAATACTGAGGGAGTCGATAAAAACCCGTTTTTTTCATTGTATCTACCTTGCCCCATTGAGTGGTATCCTTGCGGATAGTAAAATCTGTACTATCTAAAGGATTGTATAGTGTATCTTTTCTTATGGTAATACTGTCTCGATTGAAACTTCTTTTGTATTGCGAGGAATACCATGCTTCGCTGTAATTGACTGAAAATGATTGATTAAAATATTTTAAAAACGTGAAATTGAAGCTGGAGCTTAAATCATGTTTAATGCCTGATTGAATATTTTCCCACGCTTTTTTATTGAGTAAAAGTGAGTCTTTCGTCTGAATTCTGTTTCTCATAGAAGCAGAATACTGGAGCGATACTTTTTCGTACCATTTCTCATTACCTACTCTTTTATTATTTTTAAAAGGGAAAATGGTTTGAACTCTGAAATCGGCATTGAGTGGTTCTACCGTCGCATCACGTGTAGAGTTATTTTGAGAATGATTTAAACCCCAAGTTAAACTATAGGGCTTACCGGGGAACGTTTTACTGAAACCTGCACTCGAAGAAATTTGACTTGTGGTAGCATTTTTAAAGTCATTGTAAGTGGTACTGCGGTAATTACTGTACGTTTTACTCTTACTTCCTTGCATATTGATGTTTGCATTGAAGTTAAAGAGCGGATTCGCGCGTTGGTCTTGCGTGTGTGACCATGAAATATTCCACGAGGGAGAGCGAGATAGGTTGGCTTTATCATCTTCTGAAATAATACTATTAAAGCCAATTTCAGCGCGCCCCGAGTATTTATATGTTTTTACATAATTTGAATTAGCCCTCACCCCAAACGTGCCACGCACATAAACGTCGCCTTGCATGGTCAAATCATAGTTATCACTGAGGGGGAAATACCAACCCATATTCCTCAAACCAAAGCCAAAGGTTTGATTATACTCGTAATCTCTCGGAAAAATCAAACCTGTTCTTTTACCAGAAGATAAAGGAAAAGCCGCGAAAGGTAACCATAAAGGCGTGGGAATATCGCCAATAGTGAGGTTGGAAGGACCCACAACTATCAGTTTGTTTGTAATGACCTTCTGTTTCTGACTGTGAATCCCGAAATGTGGGTGGTCAGCATTGCAGGTTGTAAAAATTGCGTCCGTGCTATAAGCAGTATCATCTTTTTTAGCCGTAGAATCTTTGCTGCCCTTGCTCGAAACAAACTTGGATACGCCGCCGTGGACGTATGCATCGTTATATTTAGTCGTAACATCCTTGACAAGCCCTTTTTGGGTACGGAAGTTGTACCTCATTTCACCAGCCGTAAATTCCTGACTTTCGTCTTTAAAATTGGGCAAGCCTTTCATTCTGCCAATAGAGTCTGCCAGTGGCTTAGCGGTTGCGATATTATTTTTTAAATCAATGGTGATATAAGCAGCTGTGAGTTTGAGTTTTTCGTAATTCACGTAAGCGGCACCGTAGAGATGAACAAGGTTATTTACATTATCAAATATCATGGAGTCTTTGCTGCCATATTCGACGGGAACATCCAGTGAGTCTTTGGAGTATACAATTGTGGTATTGATAACACTGGGCGTGTCTTTCTTTTCAAAAGCCATTCTTTTAGCTAATGAATCAGGTAAAAATGAAGGCGGATTAGCGGGTCGATTGCTTTTTTTTAAAATAGAATCAGGCACTTGAGCGTTGATTGTGGTCGCTAAAGACATGAAAAGTATCGAAAAGTATATTAACTTTGCTTTCAAGGCTGAATTTATCTTATTTTTGCAAAAATTTTTTAATTCCAAAATTCCATGCAATTTTTTAAAAAGTTGAATAAAAGTCTCAATAAAACATCTAATACTGAGAGCCAGTCCCGATTTCTCGGGGGGGTAATACCTACCACCATTATTAAGAAATTTTATTTTTATGGAACAAATCTAATCCACAAACGATACACTATGATGAAATTTTTGACTTTTTTACTAACGCCAGTTCTCATGCTTATGCCGCTTGCCAAAGCGCCGAATGCAGATTTTAACGAAAGTTTAACAGCCGATTCGAGTGCTATCGGCGGCAAAGTTACAATCTCCGACGAAATTGATAGCAAAGAATACAGAATAAAAAAGATAGTAATTGATGCAGGGCATGGTGGTCATGATTCGGGCTGCGAATCCGACCAAGGAATGGAGAAGAAAAACACCCTTGCTATCGCCCTAAAGTTGGGTAAAAGAATCAAGGAATCATTCCCTAATATTGACGTTATATACACACGTACTAAAGATGAATTTATAGAATTGCACGAACGGGCTGATATTGCCAATAAAGCCAAAGCAGACCTTTTTATCTCAATTCATTGCAATTCTACGGATGCAGGACGCCCATTAGGTACTGAAACCTACGTTTTGGGTATGCATAAAATGGAAGAAAACTTGGATGTTGCCAAAAGAGAGAACTCATCAATATTGCTTGAAAGTGATTATAAAACGCAATATGATGGCTTCGACCCGAACTCCAATGAAGCCTACATTATTTTCAGTTTATATCAGAATGCTTACCTCGATAAAAGTATTTTATTTGCTAAAAACGTAGAAGAAAGTTTCAAAATAAATGCTGGACGTAAGAGTTTGGGCGTCAAACAAGCAGGTTTCGTGGTATTGCGTCAAACGGCAATGCCGAGTGTGTTGATAGAAACGGGCTTTTTGAACAATCCTACTGAGGGGGCGTTTATTAGCAGCGAAGGTGGACAGGAAACAATGGCTGAATCGATATTTTTAGCTTTTAAAAAATACAAGAAGTCGGTAGAAACCAAGGATGAACAAGCGCAATTTGTCTCAAATGTTTCAAATGTTTCAAAAACGCGGGCAATTCCAGTTTCTAACAATAGTGATGAGGATAATGTCGTTTTCAAAATTCAATTGGCTACTTCTAATAAAGATGTGAGTCAAACCCCTCGGTGGAAAAATGTAGAAAATCTTGAAGTTGTAAAAGACGGTAATGTTTATAAATACTATCGAATTGCTTTAGGAAACTATTCAGACGCTTCTTCTGAATTAAAAAAAGTAAGAGCTTCAGGCTATTCTGATGCCTTTATTGTCGCCTTTAAAAATGGTAAAAGAGTGGGACTTGATGAAGTAAGAAATTAAAAAAGAATTATATCAGTTCTAAATTAATTTGTTATTGTTTCATGGGCTAATAATATTTTATTTACTTTTGCATCCGCAAAAAAAACAGTTGCACGAAGGATGTAACAACATCATAAAAACTCCTTCTTTTATTAAAAAGATGAAACTATCTAACGAGGTCAAAATAGGTCTTTTCGCAACCATAACGATTGTAGTAGCAATTATAGGTTATAGGTTTTTAAAAGGACAAAACCTTTTCAGCAAAGCAGTTACTCTCAATGCAGAGTACGCAGATGCCCAGCAAATTAATAAATCTTCACCCGTTTACTTTCACGGGGTAGAAGTTGGGAATGTCCTTGATTTCTATTTTAAGCCGGATGATGTCTCGAAAGTGACCTTAACGCTCAATATCAAGAACAATCCAGGGATTCCTAAAAATGCCCGCGCGGTGATTTTTTCAAATGGTCTATTGGGTGGAAAAGCCATAAATCTTGAATTCGATGCACCCTGCACTGGTGGCGATTGTGCGCAATCGGGCGATTATATTAAAGGTACCACAAGAGGTGCTTTAGAAGGAATGATTGGTACGCCCGCTGATATGGATCCTTACATTGATAAAGCTTCAAAAGGGATTTATACGCTCATGGATACCCTTAAAATGAGCCTTCAAGACCCCAATAATGAGGTGGGTAAAAGTCTCAGGGATATTCAAATGACACTCGTAAGCTTGCGCCAAACCACGGCGGTTTTAAATCAAGTCATGGCGGCTTCGGCAGGTTCATTGAACGGTACGATGAAAAATGTGGAATCCATTACCTCTAACTTGAAAACGAATAATGAAAAGATAACCACTATGTTATCCAACATAAATGACGTTACAGGTAAGGCAAATACCATTGATTTTAGTAAAATCAATAAAGCTACTGAGGGGGTAGGGCAGAGTATCGATGAATTGAAAAAGACTTTAGCTGAAACCCAATCGAGTCTCAATCAATTGACTTCAACATTTAAAAGTGTCAACGCAGGGGAAGGTACTCTCGGTCAATTGGCTAAAAATGACAGTGTTTATCACAGTTTAAATCGAACTTTGATACAAACTCAAGCCTTGATGCAAGATGTGAGATTGAATCCTAAAAGATACATCAATTTGAATCCTTTCAGAAAGTATAAGCAATATGTTGTACCGTCAAAAGATCCTTTATTGGATACGATGCAAATGCGGTACAATAATCTTCAAAAGAAAAATTAATCCAGATATGGGTTCTGTATTTTCAAAAACGTTATAAGTTTGTAGGGCTTATAACGTTTTCTTTTTTTAGAATCATTTGGCTCTCTGAAAATTTTAGTAGACGGATTGATAAATCACTCATTTCAATACTCTTTTTATTATAAATAGAGAGTTTTAATAGTGTCGGAGTGACTTCAAGTCACTCCGACACTTTCACACCACTAAAATTTTCAGAGAACCAATCATTTATACCTTAACTTAAAATAAATCATTAGAAGCGTTAAAACCAACACAATAGTATTGGTAAAAATGACTGAAAATAGATTCACACTGAGTCCATAAATCAGCCATAATACGCAACTTAAAGCTGCAATAACGAAAGTGGGAAGTGATATATCTTTAGTTGCCTTGGTTTTCCAAGTCTGATAAACTTGGGGTATGAAAGTCAAGCAACTTAAACATCCCGCTATGATTCCGAGTATTTCAATATTTGCCATAAAAATTCTATTAATTTGTTTTTTTGATGCCGTAAATTACGTTTTTTAACAGATTGTAATTCCACTTTTCAATCAAAACTTTACAATGAAAAAAGCCATACGAGATGAATACGCAGAACATGGGGTGGAAGCTTTCTACAAAGCCCACGCAGATGTATATGAAAACCCCCATTTTCGGTACATAAAATCCTTATTGGAGCAGAATCAACATCGGATTGATTATGCAAAAGTGTTAGATTTTTGCTCAGGTGGCGGTGAAGTAACGCTTATACTGAGGGGCCTACTCGGTGAGCATTTTAATAATGAAAATATACTGGGCACTGACCCTTTTACCGCTAAATTATTTAGAAAAAATACGGGTTGCGCTTGTTTACCCTATAATTTTGAAGATGTCATAAAAGGCAGATTAACTAAAAAATTGGGCTATAATCCCGCAGAAGAGCCCATTTTTACCGCAATCATTTGTTCGTTTGCAATGCACTTATGTCCTGAAAAACAGTTATATCCTTTAGTGAGCCAATTATTTTTATTGTCAAAAAACACCGTCATTATTACACCTCATAAACGCCCGCAATTAGAAGAACTCACAGGCGTACAACTCACCTTCGAAGATTTCGTTTTAACAGAAAAAGGTAAAAAGGTGTTTTTGAAAAACTATAGTTTGGTGCTTGGTGCTTAGTACGTCGTGCTTAGCAACCAAGCACGATGCTCCAAGCACCAAAACATTATTTAATTTTTGAAAAATCCGTTGGATACATAAATATAGACTCTACCTTGCTTGTCAATGAGCCACCGCCTTTTACTTCAGATGCTTTGCGAGTTGCAATCCACTCTGGGTCATTGCGGAAATTATTAAAAGCGGCTTTTGCTGCATCTTCTGAAGGATGCGCTAAGAAGTAATAAAGCATTTTATCTGAGCCTTGTGCCGCGTCTGTAGCAGTCCAATAAGCCTTATTAATCATACCATACTGTTCAAAACGCTTGACTGTGAAGCTGCGAAAGCGCTCTAAAAGAATGGGTAAATTATTGGGTGTAGCGTGGTAAATCCTAAATTCCCAAACGCCATTGTTGATGATGGATGTGAAATTATTGGGTGAAAAATCAGTAGTTTTCAAGAAAACACTTTCCACTTTTGATACGATTTTACCATTTACTTCACTTTCTTTTGCCACGCGCTGCCAGAGCGTATCGCTTGAAAAGGCTTTCCAAGAAGCTTCTCTTGCCGCACGATTGGGGTAGGAGAGGATATAATAGAGCTTTTCATCGGGATTATCCAAAGGCGTCCAATAGCCGACGTTGGTCATGCCATGGCTTTCAAAAATCTTGGTTGTATAGGTACGAAAACGCTTCATGAGGTCGTTCAATTTGCCTTTATTGCAGGTATAAATGCGGAGTTCGTAGCAAAGCGTATCATTAGCCAACTCCTGAGTCGAAATAGTCGTGTTTACTGTTTCAACAGACTTGATAATAGGATTTGACCAAGAGATTGTGCTTGAAAAGAAGATAATTAAAAAGAAACCGAGTTTGACTGAAATGCTCATTTTTTGTTTTTTATGTAGTTTAGTTAAAAATTATGCAATTAGGCGTTTAAAAAGAAATTGTCGATTATTTCAGCCTAACTACTTGTAACGAATGATTGTAAAAATAATCAGAAAAACGAAATTCAAGACTTTATTTAAAAGCATTTAGATGTAAGTGGTTTTTAATCCTCTTTTCTTTTTAAATTAGCTTTTCAAAGTAAAAATAAACCTTTAAAAGTGGATAAAAAAGCCCTTTATACTCGTTTTGCTCCTACACCCAGTGGATTTCTCCACATGGGCAATGGCATTTCATTTATCACCACTTGGGCAATTGCAAGGGCTTTTAATGGTAAAATTTTGTTGCGAATAGACGATTTGGATGCTGACCGTATGCGTCCCGAATATGTGGAGGATATTTTTATGACTTTGGATTGGCTCGGTTTGGATTATGACTCGGGACCCATATCGCCCGATGATTTTAATAAAAATTACTCGCAACATCATCGTTTGGATTTGTATTTTGAAGGTATTAAACAGCTTCAAGCATCAGGACTTTTATATGAGTGTCATTGTTCTCGACGGGATATTCAACGGGATTCTGTAAATGGATTGTATCCGAATACTTGTAGAAATAATACTTTAAAACCTATTCAAAACCATCAAAAAGATACGGCTTGGCGCATAAAAGTAGAAAAAGAGACATTTGTGAATTTTAATGAATGGCATAGTGAAGTGAAACCTGTGCAATTAGATGCCGAAATGGGTGATTTTATTGTTTTACAAAAAAATGGCTTGCCCGCTTATCAATTGGCTTCTTTGATGGATGATGCGCATTTTAATATTAATTTTGTAGTGAGAGGGCAGGATTTACTGCAATCTACGGCGGCTCAAGTATATTTGGCTCAAGTTATGGAGAATGAATTATTCCCTCAAACAACCTTTTTTCATCATTCTTTGGTGAAAAATACTGAGGGGGGTAAACTTTCCAAATCCAAAAATGCTGAGGCACTTTCTGAATGGCGTAGAAATAATCTCAGTTCCCTTCCTCTTTTTAAAAAAGCGGCTGAATGGTTGAATTTGGATTCTGAATTAATTGAAAAAAAAGAAGATTTAATTAAGCTTATCCAACAGAATTATACATATAACTACCCTTAAATTGTCGGTTTGATACTCAATTTAAGGTATAAATTCATCGCATTGGCTTGATTTTAGTAATAGTATTCATTTGATGAGAATGATATTGCACAAAATATTGTTAGAAATGAATATTACTAATTCAATGCTTAGAGAAAAGTCTGCGTTTATTTTATTGGTTATGGTGCTTGGAAGCCTTTCTATACTGAGGGGGCAGAACTTAGTCGTGAATCCAAGTTTTGAAATACCAAAAGACTCTAATACTTTGATTCCTCCGGGCGAGTTTCATATAAACAAAGCCTTGGGGTGGAATGTGGCTTCGCGGGCACAAGCCACGCTTTATAGTTCAATTCCTGCCATCGCTACTACGAATAGGGCGATGAACAAGTGGAGATTCATGGCAAAAGAGGGCAATAATGTGGTCGGAATCATCACTTACGGCACTGTTATGGGCGATGATGCTCGTGAATTGCGTGAATATATGCATGGTTCATTGGTGAAACCTTTGACAGTGGGAAAAAAATATTATATCTCGTATTGGGTACATTTTCTTTGCGAAGGGACTAATAATATCGGTGTTGCCTTTGTCACAAAGCCTTTTTTTACGGATAGTGTTTATCGTTTAAAATTAAAACCGCTGGTCAATAATAGTCAAATTGTTAATTATACAAATGGCGGACAGTGGACTTTTGTGCGGGATTCGTTCACAGCAAGAGAGCCTTTTAAGCATTTTATCATCGGCAATTTTTTCTCCAACGCTAAAACCCAATTTCAATCCAATAAGTACCACCATCATAAAGCATTTTTTGATGAAATAGCGATAGAAGAGGCTTTGGATACTAAAATGCCAGCGCGCACATTTGAGATGGATGAAAATGTAGTGGTTTCGAATGAAAAACCTAAATCCAATGAACCTAATTCGTCTAAGGTTACTTCTACAGAAGATTCAAAATTAAAACCAGCAACTGATAAGCGTGAAAATGCTGAGACGATTGAAAAAGTGGGGAATGTTGACAAAACTAAACTGGATAAGAATAATAAAACTCAAGAAAGCACAGTTAATGCTACTGCACCAGAGGTAATAAAAGGCGATGTTCTCATTTTAAATAAAGTTTTATTTAACTTCAATTCATCTGATTTAGACCCTGTTTCTTTTGCTCAAATAGATATGCTCACTTTGCTTTTGCAGCGCGATAAAACGATGAAAATACTCGTAAAAGGGCATACCAGTAGCGAAGGCAGCGACGAATACAACCTTAAATTATCTGAAAATAGAGCAAAATCGGTCGTAAATTACTTGGTTTCAAAAGGAATTGAGCGAACCCGTTTATCTTTTAAAGGTTATGGTAAAACGCAACCCATCGAAGGTAATGATTCAGAAGAGGGTCGTCAGAAAAATCGCCGTGTAGAGTTTGAGGTGATGGAATAAAATGGAATATTATATTGGACACAATAAAAAATGCCCCTCAGTACTGAGGGGCATTTTGCATTTTTAAAGCATAATTAAAGATATAAAATAGAAGTCAACGTTATATAATCTAACATCTAACATCTAACATCTAATACGCTTTTTTATGCTTTTTCTTCTTCTTTTTGTCATCCATATCGAAGCGAGGTCTTGGTCTATCAAACCTGTTTTCTCTGAAGCCACCGCCACCACCGCCGCCGCCGTTGCTTTCAGTAGCATCGTCAACGCGGATTTTACGACCATTCATGGTAGCACCTCTCATCTCTTGCTTGATAACGTCAGCAAATTTGGGTTCAATATCGAAGTGCATGTACGATTTTTTGATGTCAATGCGCCCAATAGCTGCGCCTGGTATTCTAAATTCAGTCGTAACCATGCGTAAGAACTCACTTTTATCAATATCGTCCATTTCTCCCATATTGACAAAAAGGCGTACCATTTTACCGTCGGTGTATTTAACACTGCCTGGTTCACTGGTTCTTTTCAAACCTCTCGACATGAGGTTCAAATCTTGAGCATTTTTGTAATACTCCAAGAAGCGATTGAACTCAATACTCGCAAAGCGTTTAATCAAATCTTCTTTTGAAATATCTTTTAATTCCTCAAAAATTTGGGGTAAAAACGGTTCGATTTCAGTGTCTTGTACCTCTTGGTCATGAATATTTTTGATGATATTCATCAATTGTCTTTCACAGATTTCAGTACCAGACGGAATCGGCGTTTTCTTAAATTGAGACTTCGTAATGCGCTCAATTTGGCGAATTCTATCCTCGAACTTAGAAGTAATGATGGTGATGGCAACACCTTTTTTACCCGCACGACCCGTCCTACCGCTGCGGTGGGTATAGACTTCAATATCGTCAGGTAAGCCATAATTAATAACGTGTGAAATATCACTCACGTCAATACCTCGAGCGGCTACATCCGTTGCAATCAGCAACTGAAGCGAGCCTTCACGGAAACGGTTCATCACGCGGTCACGGTCATTTTGCGATAAATCGCCGTGTAGTGCATCCGAGTTGTAACCATCGCGCGTCATTTGCTCGGCGATTTCTTTTGTATCCGCTTTTGTACGGCAGAAAATCAATCCGAAAATACCCGGATTAGAATCCACCACACGTTTGAGTACCGAGTACCTGTCATCAGGGCGGCACACATAATATATATGCTCGATGTTCTCGTTAGTCTGATTTTTACGACCTACGCTCACTTCTACCGGATTGGTCATGTAGTTGCGAGAAATACCCCGCACTTCATCCGACATAGTAGCCGAGAACAACCAGATCGATTGTTTATTTTCAGCTGCTTCGAGAATCGTATCCAAATCATCTTTAAAGCCCATATTGAGCATTTCGTCAGCTTCGTCCAAGACAAAGCGACGCACTTTACCCAAATCCACGGCATCACGCGATATTAAATCCACCAAACGACCCGGCGTAGCCACGATAATATTCGCGCCGGCTCGGATTTGACGAATCTGACCATCTATACCAGCACCACCGTACACGGCAGTGACTTTGTAATTATGTCCGAATTTTGAGTAATTTACTAGGTCTCCAGCGACCTGGACGCATAATTCGCGCGTTGGGCAGATAATTAACGCTTGTACACCACGCACTGTGTGGTCAATTAGCTGTAAAAGTGGCAAGCCAAAAGCTGCGGTTTTACCTGTTCCTGTTTGAGCGAGAGCGACGATATCCCCCGTAGTAGTGAGGGCGGTGGGAATAACCAGTTCTTGTACTGGCGTTGGTGTCTGAAATCCCATTTCTTCGATGCCTTTTAGCAAGTCATCGTTCAGACCCAAGTTTTTAAATAAATCCATGCCGCAAAGTTACTCTTTTTTTTTGACCCCCCTCAGTATTTTTATGCACTTTAATTAAAAAATGCACATATTTTATCTTTTTTCAGCCATTAAAACATGGGCTAAAAGATATAAAATTTGGTTATTCATCGGTTTTTAAAATAAAATTTCTAAAAACTTGCTATTTGTTCAAGCTATATTGTTCGTTTTATGTTAAATTAAAATTTTAATATGCATAAATATTTTTTTGAAAAAAGCTTTGAAATTACGCAATTCTACGCTTTTTAATTTAAAACATATTAAATACGACCTTTATAAGTAGGCGTAAAGAAATAAACGCTGCTATCGTCGGGCTGAAAATCATACAAAGTGCGGAGCAAAGCGGAGTATTTTGTATGATTTTTAGAGCCGACTTAAAAAGATAGCAGCGTTTATTTTAGCCCAACTACTTAATTCTACTTTGGCACTTTAAAACCCGTGTCATCGCTTTAAGGCGGTGGTACGGATTAATCAGAAGAATTTTATTGAAAATAGTTAAAATCTACCTTAAATCCGTGCCACCGTTTGAAACGGTGACACGGGTTTATACAAAAAATCTAAAGTGCCAAAGTAGAATTAACTACTTTTTATAGGGCTTTCATCTGAAAAAAAACAGGTCAAAACAGGTCAAAACAGGTCAAATCAAGTTAAAAAATAAACAACTGGACACAAAGGGGTATCTCATCCGTGTAGAATAAGTAAAAAGAGCAGCAAGAATGTTAAAATTTCATCTACG
>JANPHO010000573.1:0-1867 GCA_031424515.1 Saprospiraceae bacterium | reverse complement strand
TGAGTGGAAAAAAATCCACAATCTTAGGATTACAATAAATTGTTCCAAAACCAGTGTCACAAAGACACTTAATTTTAACTTGGTACAAAGCTAATTAAAAAAATTAAATTGTAAAAATAATGTCATAATTATTTTATTTTTAATGTTATTGAACTTTTTATTATCTAATATCGTTTTTACTTTATATAACATTTTGAGAAAGGAGAGTCACAGAATAGGGATTAGTTAATGAGATGTTAATATTAGTTTTTTAAGCAATACATACAATATTCTGAGCGTCTTTAGGTATATTATTGAAAATGAAGAAGCTGCAAAAGCTTATAAAATATAGAGGAATTAAAGTATTCCTTCCAAAATTTATGTTCATGGGATTATAAGTTTGTTGTTGGAGCTGTCCTGATTTAAAGTCAGGACGGCTTTTTTTTAGCCTCAACTACTTATGATAATTAAATGTAAATTAAACATTTTCAAATGAAATGTTAATTGCGATTCTGATACGTGCAATTGTAAAAATAAAAGCCGTATTTTGAATTATTATTTCAATATAACTCTTAAACGAGTGCTAGAAATAAATTCCCTGGTTTTAGTTGGTTTTGTTTGTAATAGTTTGGGGAGGGCAGTATATTAACTGCCCTCTTTTTTTTATTTTAAAATTGACCTTTTATGCCTTTTAAAATCTGGTTTTCTATATTCATATTTACTTTACTGACTTCTATGAAAACAATTGAAAATCAAGGTGTTACCTTAACTATTGAATTAAAAAATGTTAATTTTGACTTGGGTGGTACACTTTATTTGATGGTAGTAGATAAAAACGATAAACCTTTGTATAAAGTCACTCGGGCTATTTCTGAAAAAAATGCTGTTTTTATTTTTAAAAATTTGCTGAGAGGAGAGTACGCTGCTCGCGCTTTTCATGACGAAAACAACAATGGCGAATTGGATAAAGGCGTTTTTGGGCAGCCTACTGAGGGGTGGGGTGTCACGAATGATGCGAGAGGGTTTATGTCCGCTCCGCCTTTTAAAAAGATGCTTGTGGGAGTTTATAAACATACAAAAATATCTTTTAGGATTGATTATTAGTGATTGGTGATAAGTGATTGGTGATAGAGCGAACCGAAATCTTGAGAAGCGGGTTTAGCTTCGCTCTATCACTTATCACTTATAACTTATCACTTATCACCAATGATTACTGCTGTTCTGCTGCGTACATAGCTGCACCTATAATACCCGCATTGTTAAGGGTTTTGGCAGGAACAACAGGTGTTTTTATAGTTATTTTATTTTTAAACTCTTCGAAATATTTGCTGGAACCTCCTCCGAGAATAATTATTTCGGGTTGAAGATATAATTCTACCAATTCGAGATAGCTATTGAAGCGTTTTCCCCATTTTTTCCACGATAAACTCTCCCGTTTTTGAGCAGAACTGGCAGCATAGTGCTCAGCAATCATCCCATTTTTTAATAAAATATGCCCAAATTCAGTATTGCGTACCAATTTGCCATCTGTAAAAAGAGCTGAGCCTAAGCCGGTGCCGATTGTGATGAGCAAAGCAGTGCCTTTAATGCCATCTTTACCGTGTCCGAAGCGCATTTCTGCTAATCCAGCGGCGTCGGCATCGTTAAGCGCGACGATTTCACAACCCGTCACTTTACCAATAACTTCTTCGATATTGCAACCAATCCATGCTTTATCCAAGTTAGCCGCAGTTGAAGCAATGCCATTTTTAACAACTGAAGGAAAACCGACCCCAATCTTGCCTGTATAACTAAATCGTTTGACAATCTCGTTGAGGGCTTCGGCGGCAGCTTGAGGGGTGCTTGGGTTGGGCATTTCGATGCGAATGCGCTCGCTTTCAAATTGTCC
>JANPHO010000572.1:0-20256 GCA_031424515.1 Saprospiraceae bacterium | reverse complement strand
GTGCCATCGGCACGGCACATATAAGAAAAATATATCATTAAATGCGCCGTTCCTACGGAACTCAACAAGGATTTCGTTGTTTTTACCCCCAAATAAATTTGGGGGCTACAATATTAACCGTCCTTACAGGACTTTTAACCCAATATTCGCTCTATTAAGTGTTGTCTTACATTTTAAACAGAGTCATTCCGAGAATCGGGATGACTCTGTTTTTCTTAGAATTTACCTCAATGGCATCAAAACGGCATTGCTGAATAAAAATTTGCCTTGATACCAGAAGCCACGATACAGCGGATTATCAACCATGTAAACCACCGTGCCACGTCGGATACTTTGAGTGGCAAATATCATACTGCCTTTTAATTGTGGTTTCAAGCGGCTGCCCACGAAACCAAGTGGCTTGAATTTATCATCCAAATAACCCACGTTGAAGGCATTTTTAAGCGGTTGATAAAATGCGCCGCCTGTTTTCAACGTGAAATAATAATTAGGCATACCATATGCCAGTGGGTGGGTATTATCCAAAGTGACTTTGAAAATTGCCCCTGGATTGCCATCGCTAATGCCATCGCGCTCAAATTCGTCGAAGTGCATAAAACGGCGTTTGAGGGCTTCGGCATTTTGGATGTCATCGGCAGTTTCTTTATCTTTTTTAACGGCATATTTAGTAATGTCGAAGCCTTTTTTCTCTTCAAATGCACCTACAGCATCGCCTATCAATATCAAACGACCACCATCGGCTACCCATTGGCGGAGTTTTTCAGCTTTAGAAGAATCTAAATTAGAGTAGTTTCCATCAGTCATAGCAATGACATTAAAACGACTGAGGCTGATGCGGGCAAAATCCGTTAATTTGATTTGAGTAATGGGCGTATTCAAATCTTGCTCAAAATAATACCACATTTGACCATAACTATTATTGTCCACGTCATCATCAAAAATGAGGGCAACCGTTGGTTTTACTAACAAATCATACCTTCCAGAGCCAAAATCATAGCCTTTTTCAACAAAACCAGTCGAAACGGCGGCAATCTCTTGGTCATTTTGCAAGGCAACTGACGTAATTTCTTTATCAAATCTATCGCTCATGGTGGGGTTATCCCCCCTCAGTATCATGAGCGTTCCACGCTCAAATTTCTTACCTTCGACTTCTATCGGAGAGCTGGCAGCGCGTATTTTAAAACCTCTATTCAGTAATGCCGTAGCAAAGCGGGCATTATTCAACGATTTCCAATCTGCTAAATAAGCATAGGCTTTTATCTCGTTTTTAATTGAAACGGGGAAAGTCGTGTAATCATAAGATTGTGTCGGGTCAATGCGCTCTTTGGTTGCGTAGGTTTCAAGACCGAAAGCGTGGGGCAACGACCAAGCTGTAATATCATAGGTGGAAGAATCCACTATCTCAGGCTCTGGCTCAAGGAGTATTTGAGTTAAAAGAGCCATTGGCTGGTAAGCACTGATGACCACATCATTCTCGTTTATACTGAGGGGGGTATCTTTTCCCGTTGCGTAATCATAAGCATTAACATTTTTACTGCCTTTTATGCGACCATATTTAATCTTATGGCGGTCAAGCAATGTACAAAATGCTTTTAATTTGGGGCGTGGATTAGTCCCTTTTACGATAAAAGATTTCAAAGCTCCGGGCGGATTATTGGAGGAGTTTTTATAAAAATCAGTGAAATTATCTACCAATCTCTTAGCATTTTTAGAAGAAATCTCTACCGTTGAAAGCCCCGTAGTGAGGTGGTGAGCAACCCTGTCTTTTAAAGTTAAAATAACCCCACTTTCAGTTTGCATGGCTCGCCCTGCGCCGATTCCACCTTGCTCATAGGTCATGCCCACGGCACCGTTATAAGTTGGGTAAGTATCGCCATAGCTTGGGTAAAGTAGGTCAAATACTTCTTTTGAAAAATACAACCAGCCTTCTTTATCAAAGTATTTTGCGTGATTTTTACCTATTTCTACTTGAAAATCGCGCTGAAATGGGGTAATATACTTGTGATAAGGTTGCGCCGCTGGGGCAAAATAATAAGGGCTATTATAACCCATTTCATGGAAATCGGGCACAACTTGTGGCATCCATTCTTTAAAAACTGCCAAACGTTGTTGCGATTCTATTTGGGTACACCAAGCCCAATCTCTATTCAAATCAAAGTAATAATGATTAACACGACCCCCAGGCCAGGGCTCGCGGTGCTCGCGGGCTTCGGGATTGGAGTTGGGTATTTTATCGCTCACATTATTGTACCAATGCGTGTAGCGGTGATTGCCATCGGGATTAACGCAAGGGTCAATGATAACGACGGTATTTTTAAGCCATTCTTTAGTATCCGTCCGATTGGGGTTGATTAGTTCGTACAAAAGCTGTGGAGCGGTTTCGCTGCTCGCTGGCTCGTTGCCGTGTACATTCATCGAAATCCAAACCACTGCAACGGGATTGGAGTTATCGGGTTGCCCTTCAATCATGCCCGTTCTGCGCAGGTTGTTGAGGCGAATGTTTTCAAGATTTTGTAAATTTTCTTTGGAAGAAAGAATGGCATACAGTAAAGGGCGACCTTGGTTGGTTTTACCGTATTCTTTTAATTGCATCAAATCGGAATTAGCTGCGGCATGGCGGTAATAATCCACGAGGGAATTATGGGGTGTGAATTGCTCTCCACGTTCATAACCCATGAACTCTTTAGGAGACATAAGTTTTTGCCCGAATAAAGTGGTTTGTGCGCACAATATTAAAAATAGCCAGATGAATTTAATTCTCATAAAATGTTCAATTTGTTGTGTGATAATGGTTTTAAATGAAAATTGAGTTAAAAATGTGTTGAATACTGTCACGCAAAAGCGTGATAGCGCAAAATGTGCTCAAGGGGTAACGAGAAACGGCTCAATAACACGTAATGCATTATTGAGCCGTTAAAATACGATAAAACAATAAATATTCGACTTAATTATCGGATTTGTTATTGCCTTTTCGTTGAAATACTTCGTTAACTGCCAACTTAAAACCTTGAATTACAGCTTCTGCACTGCACACATCATTTCCGACCATGACTTCCATTTTTTTAGGAGAGCTAAAAACCTGAACCATTTGAGCATCTGGAAATATTTGCCATAATACATTTACTCCTGCCTTGAAATACTCATCTACTTTAGTGAAAACTGTGTTGATATTGTCATTTTTTGAAATAACTTCTATAACAAATAAAGGAATACATTCCACGTTATTTGCACCATTTTCTATCTGCTCGGATGTCAAATAGGCTGCATCAGGTTTTCTCCATTGGTTAGGCGAAGTCCATACTTCTAATTCGTAAGTCAGCATACCTCCATTTGTGAAAGCTGCAGTTTTAACAAAAAGCCTTTGTAAGTTATTTAAAATATATTGTTCGTTGAGTTTCATCGCCCCCGATTTTTCAATAACGCCACTATTCCACTCGTACTTTACCTCACTTGTACCTTTGCGATACTTTTTAAGGAATTGTTCGAGTGTCATATTTCCCGCAAGTTGACTTTCAAAACGCTTAGGAATAGATTCAGAATGATGCGTAGTAGATGACATTTTATATTATTTCTTACAAATTTAAACTTTTTTTACATTTCCACAACCCAATTTTTTAAATGAGGGTTGTCTTCAATGAATAATTCGAGGCGTTTTCTACTGACAATGAATATTATTTTATCTCCAAATGAGCCTTTTCCTTTTAAAAAAATAGTGCCGTAATGAAAAAGAAAACCCTTGGAAAGTTCTATTTTATCCACATCTGCGTGTGGATAACGCACGTTTTTGAAGTAGTTAGTAACATATAAGAACTCTTTGTCGGCATCAACTCTTTTCAAACGGAATAAAGTATTATAAAATACGATTAAGAATATGACAACAAATGCTAAAAGCCCCATTTTGAAATAGCTTGTAGAAAAGCTGCCCATATCCGTCCGATTCGTGAACATTAAAGTAAGGAAAAATGTACCGAAAAAAGCCAGCCATATAGTCGGAAGAAATATCCGAAGGATTAATGTCCAAGATGATGATAGTTGTCGCATATTCTTGTTTTTATTTTTAAGTGTTTAGTTTATAGTGTGTTGTCTGTAGAATATTCTATTCTAAACACTAAAAACTAAACACTAAAAACTCTTATAATTTTACATTTAAAGCACCCGTCAATTCTTTTACCTCACGCATGGTCTCTTGAGCTATTTTGCGAATATTGGCAGATGATTCTTTAATTTGAGATTGAACTTCTTTCTTGCGCGATTGCAAATCCGCCAAACGCTCGCGGAAAGGTTGGGTTAATTCCACAATAGCTTCGCCCACTTCTTGTTTCAAATCGCCATAACGGATATTTTCCGTTTTATAAATGTCCATTTGAGCATTATAAATATCCATTTTACCGCAGGCTTTCAATAGGTTAAAAAGATTTTCAACACCGGGAGCCATTACCCCCTTGGCGCTTTCATCGCCATCACGCTTAGGCGTGACAGTCTGAACGCCTGAATCGGTTACTGCTGACTTAATTTGCTTGCGAATGCGGTCGGCATCGCCAAAAAGATTGATATAATGCTTTTCACCCAATGATTTCGACATTTTTTTAGTCGGGTCAGCAGGAGAAAGCAATTTTGGAATCTCGGTAAAAAGCGGCTCAGGATGCACAAAAAACTCTTTTCCAAATTGATGATTAAAACGCCCTGCAATATCTCTGCTCAATTCCAAATGCTGCTCTTGGTCTTTACCAACGGGCACATAATCCGCGCGATAAATCAGAATATCGGCTGCTTGTAAAACAGGGTAAAAGAACAAACCCGTAGAAATAAAGGCTTGGTTGTCCTTTTCCTCCAGCTGTTTTACCTTGTCCTTGAATTGTGTCATCTTAGCTAATTCACCGTATGAGGTTACACAACTCAATATCCAACACAATTCTGTATGCTCTGGAACAAGTGATTGGATGAAAAGGTTTTCAGGTTGAATACCACAAGCCAATAATTGGAAAGCCATTTTCCAGGTATTTTCCCGCAAATCAGCTGCTTTATAAGGCATGGTCATGGAATGACAATCCACTACACCATAAATACATTTATATTTATCTTGTAATTGAACCCAGTTTTGAACGGCTCCAAAGTAGTTGCCGAGGTGTAAATCGCCCGTAGGCTGTATGCAGGAGAGGACGGTTTTCATATTTTTATTTTCTTTTAAAATCTATAAAGCCGCAATAACAGATATTTCTACATTCACATTTTTAGGCAAAGTCTTCACCGCCACAGTTGCACGGGCAGGGAAATCAGCGGTAAAATATTTTCCGTACACCTCATTCACTGCGGCAAAGTTGCCCATATCCGAAAGGAAAATTGAGGTCATAACGACATTGTCAAAAGTGGCGTTGGCTTCTGTCAACACCGCCTTGAGATTTTCCATCACTTGAGTCGTTTCAGCTGGGATAGAATCCAAAACAAGGTCGCCAGTTGCGGGGTTGAAAGCTACTTGTCCGCTCACATAGAGCGTATTGCCAGCTTTTACGGCTTGGCTATAGGGTCCAATAGGGGCAGGAGCGTAGGGCGTATTAATAATTTGTTTCATTTCAGATTATGGTTTAAATACTTACAAATTTTAGAAAACACAAAAAGCTCCCAAACCAAATAGATTTAAGTGGGAGCTTATTTTTTTCAATCATTTATAATCTATAAAACGATTGGAGACTTATTCTTCTGTATCAGCAGCGGCAACTTCTTTACCTTTCACGATAAGTTGACCTTTGTGGTAAAGATTGCCTTCATGCTTGTATGCATTGTGGCGAAGGTGAACTTCACCTGTTACTTTACAAGTAGTCAAAGTTGGCATTGCTGCGCTGTCGTGACCACGGCGGTTGCGCTTACGCTGTCTTGAATGTCTGTTACGAGGATTAGGCATGACTAATATCTTTTAAATGACGATTGAATATTGTTAATTTATTGATTTTCAATAACTTGTGAGGCTTTTTTTAATTATCCAAATTAAATTTTCCTTTTAAGTCATCGAATGGATTTTTCTTTGTCTCGATGTCGTTTTTGTCGTCTTGTACTGAGGGGGTATCATCAGGACTGATGATATTGAGAACCGCAAAGTCGCAAGGCTGTGGGTCATCATTTTCGCAATCATACACTTTATGAAAAGGTACTGACAGACAAATGAATTCATAAATGTATTTAGCCACATTGAATTCACTTGTGTCATGCAAAATATAGACGACTTCGGCATCTTCCTCACGCTCCTCAATAGAGTATTTTACGGTTAAATATTGCGAATCACTGATAGGGAGGTTAATTCCTGCCGTACAACGGTCACATTCAGTACTTACAGTACCCTCTATGTCAAATACAAGTTCAAAGAACGAATCACGCTTATCAAAAGTAAGATGTACATCAAATTCGCCATTTTCAATCGGGCTCTCTTCAAAATTTTTGAAAAAATCGCTGCCGATTTCAAAATCGTATTCATGCACACCATTTTTCAAACCCCTAATTGGGAGTGAAAATTCTTTCAAATTTCCCATTTTAGTAGGTAAATTTTGATGATATTTTCAATATGGGATAATATTTTCGGCTTTTAAAACCCAATAATTGTCACCAATATTTCAGTTAAAGCGCTAATTTTCAAAAGCGGCTGCAAAGTTACATTATTCGCTGTAAAAAATCCAACTTTTTATAAAATACTTATCCCATATATTGAAAAAAGATGGAGAATAAAAAGAGTTGGAGGCAATATACTACATTACAAACCGCTAGATTTACTTTTTCAAAAGCTTTTCTAAATCCGCTCTTGAGCCATTGAAAACATTGAAATCAGCGGGTTCGCTAATGCCATTGCAACGCACTTTAGAGCTCATTTGCCAAAAACTCCATTCTTTACCATCTGGCAATTTTACACCTCGTGGGTTATTGTAGTTGGCTATCCAAATTTTATAATCGGGGAAAATACCGTTGATATACCTTTTATAGTAATCCAAATTGGTGTAAATGATGGGTTTTACGCCCGTCTCCTGCTCCACATAAGTGAGCCATGTAGAGATATCCCTCAGTATTTGGTCTTTTGTGAGCAATTTATCATCCGTTTTTTCATCAAATTCGATATCCAAAACAGGTGGTAAGTCCCCTTTTTTCACCGGAACATGTTTTAAAAAGAATTGTGCTTGCTGGATTGGGTCTTGATTGAAAAAATAAAAATGGTAGGCCCCCCTCAGTATTCCAACGCTTTTAGCGCCTTCCCAGTTATCATCAAACTTATAATCGACTGTCGTGAAACCTCTTGTAGCTCTAATAAAAGCAAATTGTATCCGAATGCCATTTTCATTCATCCTTTTTACTTCTTCCCAATCAATATCACATTGATAGTGACTAATATCCAAGCCATGTACAGAATAACCGGGCGAAATGGGGATGCTATAACTTTTCCATTGACGACGACGCGGTTCGGCACATTGGGATTTATCGTACAAATACGACTCTATACCATTCCTAAATACATAAGCAAAGGGAATAATAAGCAAAGCCAAAAACCAAATAAAGGCTTGCCATTTGGTGGGTACGTGCTGTATGGTTCGTTTTGTCATAGTTAAAAAAATATCGGTATTGCATTTGAGCCATACCGATATTAAAAATAGTATTTTAATGGAATAAAAATACGCTTTTTATGCCAGAGTTGCAATAACAGTAGTATTGCCCTCTACTACATCATCAATTTTAACGTTAATTTTAGTACCCAATGGTAAAAACAAATCCACCCGTGAGCCGAATTTTATGAAGCCCATTTCGTTTCCCTGCGTCACTTCATCGCCTTTTTTAATGTAATATTTAATGCGTCTCGCCATAGCACCAGCTATTTGACGGAAGAGAACTTCTTGCTTTCCATTGCTGATTACGGCAGTGGTACGCTCATTTTCGGTTGAGCTTTTTGGATGCCACGCTACGAGGTACTTGCCTTCGTGGTATTTAAAATAAGAAACTTTGCCCCCAATCGGGTTTCGATTCACGTGGACATTGAAAGGTGACATAAAAATAGAAACTTGTATGCGCTTATCTTTAAAATACTCATCTTCTTGCGTTTCTTCTATTACCACTACTTTTCCATCGGCAGGCGCATAAACTTGATTATTATCTAATACTGAGATGGTGCGCACGGGATTTCTGAAGAATTGGAGGATTATTCCGTAAAAAACAAGCGAAATAATACCTAAAATGATTGAAACCGCACTTGACTCAACAAAAAAGTAAGCCCCAGCATTCAAAATTACTAAAAATGCTCCTGATATAATCAAGGTAGCATTGCCTTCTTTGTGTAAACGAAACATATAATTAATCTTGTTTTTTTTAATTAAAAATGAAAACCCTAAAATTTGGATAATACAAAGCTAAATGTTTAGCTTCTAAACCCACCATCTTACAATAATAATGTAAAAAAAAGCTATGGGTACAACAAACAAAAAAGCGTCAAATCTATCTAAAAAGCCACCGTGACCAGGCATAAATGTGCCGCTATCTTTCACCCCAGCATTGCGTTTGAACATACTTTCTACCAAATCGCCGACAGTCCCAAATACACCGACGATAAAACCCGTCACTAAATACTGAAACCAACCCAAGCCGTGGCTATCTTTTCCCACTAAAAATACCGATAGCAATGCCGCTGCAATACCACAACAAATAGCGCCACCGATGGTTCCTTCCCACGTCTTTTTAGGCGAAATTTTGGGATAAAGGGGTGTT
Organism: Saprospiraceae bacterium; assembly: GCA_031424515.1. GTDB lineage: Bacteria > Bacteroidota > Bacteroidia > Chitinophagales > Saprospiraceae > JAAFJT01. Next base: position 11,526 of record JANPHO010000572.1, on the reverse strand, counting down.
TTGCCAATTTTAGAGCCAATTAAATAAGCAAAAGTATCATTTGCCCATGTCATTAAAAGGATAATAAACACCAAAATGGGATTGTACCCAAGGAAATTATAGAGATTATCCGCTAAGCCTTGTATTTGAAAAAAGGGAAAAATGACATAAAAAAAGCTTAAAAAATAGATAACAGGCCTTGATAGTTTCTTCTCAGGTTGAAAAAAGAGCTTCCAAACTAAAAAAGCAGTGGATAAAAGCGAGAGAGTAGAGCAAAAACCAAGCGTAAATACCCAAAAATGATTGACAATGGGCAAACTGAAGTAAAATAAAGTGCCCAGACTGTACAACAGAATTCTATCTCTAAAAGCAGCGTTTGTACCTAAAGTTAGAAGAGTAAATTCCCATAAACAACCCAAGCCTATCACACTAAAAAGTATTTCAAAACTCAAATCATTCCAAAATAGCCCAACGAGCATAACTATTGCAAATACAACTGCCGTTAGAGCCCTTTGTTGTAAAGTTGTCATTAAAATTTATAGATATTTAAAATTTAAAGTCTGATTTTTCTATTTTATTTTTTATCTGAAACCATACATAAAAACATTATTAGGTATTTTGAACCACGAACCTGCCTTTGTCGGCAGACAGGTTCATCGGATTACACGAATTACACTAATTTAGATGTTGACAGAATTGAAGCGAATGACACTAAAATTGCCCTTAAGGGCAATTTATTCGTGAAATTAGTTAAAATTGTCAACACGTGGATTGGTGTAATTCGTGTAATCCGACGAATTCGTGGCTTAATAACTTTCATGTATGGTTTTGAAATTTTTTACATCAATTCCTTACCACGCAAGTATTTCATATTTCGCTTTCAGAAAAATACCGATTATCAATATGTTCTAAAAACTATACACAAAAAACTAAACACTTTCCTTACCACCCCTCAGTATTTTCGTCTTTTTTGACGATTTTTGGAGCTCCACTATGGTTTTCACTGATGTATTTGCCGACTATTAATACCAGCATCAACGATGCCACACCCATTGTCCAATGTATTTTTTCGCCTTGCTCTATTTTATCCATTTCGCTCGGTTTGATATTCATGACATAAATCATGATGACTTGCAAGCCATTATTTAAGAAATGGACTATCATGGGTACCCACAAATTCCTTGACCATACCAACAGATAACCCAATAATGCCCCCAATATCAAACGGGCTAAAAAACCTTGAAACTGCATGTGAATAGCGCTGAAAAAAGCCGCTGCCAACCAAACCGTCAAATGTTCATTCTGTAAAAGCCGACCAAATTGCTGCTGAATCAAGCCTCTAAACATCAATTCCTCACCAATACCCGGTATCACGGCTATCAGCAAAATATTAATAATGACTTCGTAAAAATTTTCTTTTGAAATGATGGCTTCGAGGATATTGCCCGTGCTGCTTTCCATATCCATCATCCATTCTGGCAATGGAAGCATTTTATTCAGCTGATAGGCATATTGTACCAAAGGAATACTCACCACAAGGAACACAAAACCTAAAATGACGATGCGCAGGGTAGGTGCTTTTGTGAGTTTAAAATAGCCGAAAAGGTTATTTTTATAAACGATCCACCCCGTCAGTATAGACGGAATAATGAAGGAAAATAAATGATTGATAAGCATCACTGCCCGCATAAAATTGCGCGTACCAATTGGAGAGTTCTCACTCAAGCTTTTAATGACAGCATTGAAATCAAGACCTTCTGCCGCTGCCAAACCCAACATCAATGCACTCCCCACCAAATTACCCCCTATGAATAAGCCCATACAAATCGCCAACACACTAAAAGGTGTCCAATCCTTCTGGGGTTGCTTAAACTCTCCAGATGGATTCTCCTCTAAAAAGTGCGGATTATCAATAAGTTCGCGGTTATTGTCTGATTCAATCATGCTGTCTTTTTAATTAAGGCGTAAAAATACTTTTTTTAGTTTATTTTTAACGCAGACAGCCCGTTTAAAAAAAAGATAAAATGCAAATGAGTTATTTCGTTAACGTCCAAAGTTTTACTTTACCATCGCTATCGCCCGTTGCCACCTTAGTATTATCGGGCGAGAAAGCGGCTTGATTAACATAGTTCAAATGCCCTCTCAATGTTCTTAATAAGTTGCCTTCCAGAGACCAAACCTTTGCTGTTTTATCGCCACTGGCAGTTAAAAGCATTTGACCATTGGGTGAAAAATGCACGTCAAAAACGTCATAATCGTGTCCTATAAGGGTGTGGAGCAGCGAACCATTTACGTCCCACAATTGAGCTGTATTATCCCGACAACCTGTCAATATCTTAGTACCATCGGGTGAAATATCGACAGAATGAACAACATTATTATGTTGAAATGTCTTTAATAAAGTTCCATTTGATGCCCAAAGTTTAGCCGTATTGTCTCGGCTGGCTGTCAGAATCATTGAGCCGTCTTTGCTGAAAGTAACGTCCGTAATAGCCTCATCGTGTTGAAAAACAACGTTATCGGTATTTTTTTTACTCAAATCAAATAATATTGCGGCGTTATTCATGTAGTAGCCCACTAATATTTTGGATGTATTTGGGTACTGCGTTATAGCCGTTATACCACCTTTTGACAAAACGGACGAGATGGTATTTCCTGATTCTTGCCAATTCATAATAGCTCCCTCGGTGGATGCGGCGGAAATTATCAGCTTGTTTTCATTTTCAGTTGCCCCAAGATGGACAATATTTTTTTGAGTCTTTACGCCCTGCATGGTATGAGAGTTGATGTCACAAATGCTTACTTTCCCTTTACCACTGGCTGCCAAAAAAGATTTGCTATCGGGTGAAAAAGCTAAGGCATAGATATTTTCACCAAAGTTAAAAGTAGTGACTGGCTCGGTATAACTAATGAATAAAGTGCCTAAAAGCACACCTAATACTGAGGGGGTCTGCCAAGTCCAATCCCGCCATCGCCAAAAAAGATTTTTACGTATCTGAATGAATTTTCGGAAACGATCCGATAAAACATTGTCCATGGGGGATTTCCTCTTACTCAGATATTGCATGACCATCGCATCGTTAACCAAATCTTCTGCAAGTAGATTATCCAATTCAATTTCCAAACGTCTTCGTTCTTTTTGTTTTGGATTTTGTAATAATTCCGTTAAAAGTAGTTGAATACGATGTCCGTACCATTGAATACTGCCACGGGGAGGTAAGTTATTTTCTAATTTGAGAACTTGTTCCCATTCTTGTAGGATTTTTAAATACCAAAAAGGGTGTTCTTTTTCCAACCATTTGAGCAAAATACTCCGCATATCGTCGGGTATTTTTCCCTCTCTTAGCCATTTTAATTGGCTGATGATGGATAAATTTTCAATATTTAAAAAATTTTCCCCGTTTTCGCTGAGTGTACCACCTACGTAAAGTGTCCAATCCCAAAAAGGAATGGGCGGTAGGGCGCAAGCGGCAACCCATTGCATTAGTCGGTCATCTTTTCGACCTAATTTTGTTGAAATAAGTTGATTTTGAAGTGTGTTTAAAAAGTCAGAATCGGCATTGGACGGGGCTGTGATTAGCTTTTCCTTTTTTAAAAAATCCTTTTTTAGGATACCTAAACTTTTTACTTCAACAGCTTCAAGGGTTTCTACTATTTGAGACAATCCATACGTGGAAGCCGGTAGAATTCTAAGCTTTTGGTTTAAAATCTCTTCATTTTGTCCCCATTGACTTACTGGAATGGGTGTTAATAGCACTCTTTTTCGCCATTGGGTTAATACGCTGTACTCACTTTTCAAGGTATGATTTGCTATATCAATGAAAGTTTTACCATCGCTAAAAATAATGATTTGGGCATCGCCGTATTTATGTTGAATGTCTTGAAACTTGATGCCGTTTTTATATTTATCATTCCAACATGAAAGCGAGCCATTGGAAAAGAAAAATATTTCTATCGGTGCTTCATTGCTGATAAGGGAATTTATCAAATACTCGTTTAAAAGTGTTGAAATACTGAGGGGGTTGGTTTTATCAATAAAAACAAGATAGTTTTTAGTTAAAAATTGAGATTTATATCTAAAATCAATCATACCCGCATTCTCAATTGTTGCATGAACTGTTTTGTGAATATCTACCCTTCGGCTTTCATCCGTATGCCGTTTACGCATTTCAGAAAGCGCCACGTAATAATCCGCATCCATGCCTACTGAACCATAATTCGGAATTTTAATAGTCCAATTATACAGCGTATCTCTATCAACTTGTGGTGTCAATGTAAATTTTTGATTTCTATAGTGGTAGTAATATCCTATCATTAAAACCAAAATCAACGATGCCAGTACAATCAAAGCTTTTTCAATTGAAAAATAAGCATTACCAAATCCGAATTCCCAAGACGAGGAATAATTATCAACATATTGTCCATTGATTTCCTCTGTTTTTGATGAATCTTGAAGAAAATTCTGAGGCGCCAACATCATATTATCTTTCTCCTTCAAAGAAGCTAAAGTCTTATTTTTATTAATGCTACTTGTATCACTCACTACTTGAGGCGGTGTAAGCTTCAATGAAAAAAGCGATTGTACTGAAATATTAACAACCTCCGAGTGACCATTTTGGGATTCTACGAAGCATAAAATCGTATCTCTCCCAACCGAAAAAGCTTGATAACTGATACAAAAGTCACTGAAATAAGTACCAGCATTTACAATGCGGGCAACACCAGTTTTTTGAGCAATTCGAGTTATATTATCACCTTTTTGTAACTTAATACATACTTTTTTGAGTTCACCAATTTTACTGCTTGCGTGCATATCGTCGTAATGCCTTCTAAAATAAAGGATTTGCCATATAACGCCCGTGACCAATAAACAAATGATTCCCAAAAGAATAGTCCGAACAAAGTTGCCTTTGAAATAAGACACCGTTTTATTCACAGATTGAGCGGCTTTGAACTTCGTGCGTTGCCAATAAAAGCGATTTTTTTCTTGCTCCACAGCCTCAGAATGATCAATTGCATTCTCGATTGTGCTTTTTAAAATATTATCAAACAGGCGGTAAAAATCATTTTGTTGCTGGGCATTATTGGTTAAAATAGGCGTGAGAATTGTTTTTAATTGGGCAAGTTTGTAGTCTTGAGGAAGTTTATTTAAAAGGCTATTAACCTCAATATATTTATCCGTACCCACCATATTACCCTCTGCTTCCCAAGCAGTCAGCAAGGCTGCAATGAGGGCTTCTCTACCCACTCCTTGTTGTATTGGCTTTTTCATGGTGTTTAGATGTTATTGAGTAATTCGAGATCTTCTCTATTTTTTGCGAGTACGGAGTAGCTTGTCATCAGCTGAGTGCGTTCATCCCAACTTAAAGCTTGGTCAAGTTTATTGATAGGAAAATTCAATTTTTGAAGAAGCAATGCCCAGTAAATTAACTCCGCCGTAGAAGGTGCTTTTTTAAGTTTTAGGTCTCTGATTTTACTAAAATGCTTCACAATTCTATCCAAATCCACGTAAGACATATTCTCTGTTTTACGGGTCAAAATGTACAATAACTCGCTTGGCGTTGGAAAAGGAATATTATAATAGACAACTCTACGCATGAAAGCATCGGGCAGATTTTTCTCTGAATTGCTCGTCATGATGATTATTGGGCGATTTTGAGCATCACATTCAAAGGTTTTGCCTATTTCATTGACCTTGAAAGTCAAATTTTCAATGGCAAAAAGAATGTCATTCGGAAAATCTCTTGGTGCCTTATCAATTTCATCCACCAATACCACCATGCGTTGTTTGGCGCGAATGGCTTGCCCCAAAGCATTGAATGTGATGAATTTTTTTTCAATATCATCAGTACTCAATATTTCTTTATAATTCTGATTATATTGAAAATGCCCCAAAGCATCGTATTTGTAAAAAAGGTCGGATGCCACTGACGTTGTTTGAGCATTAAAAACAAGTGGGGCAGATGTTTCAAAAAAATGAGCTAAATGATAAGCTAATTGAGTCTTGCCCGTGCCTGGTTCACCCGTTAAAAGAAGGGGTTGACCCATCATTAAGGCAACATTCACCGCATCCACTAAAGGCTGTGATGGCACATAAAATTCAGCACTGTTCAATCTATTATTGGGTTGAAATGCGGCTAATGCGCCCTTGCCTTCTCTTTGATAAAAATTCATACAATAGTATTTTGAGTTGTTATTTAAATTCAGTGAAAGATGAAAAGGATTATATTACGGATACCCCTCAGTATTCCGACTCTTGGAACTCATTTTTGACCAGTTTTATTTAAAAGTATAACTTCCGATTATCCTTTTTGTTTCATTTAGGCTATTTCAATTCGGCCCCACCACCGCACTCTGCTTCGATACTCCATTTTCATTAAAAGCCTCAATGCTGTAATAGTATTTTTGTCCAACTGAAACGGCTCTTAATTCCAATTTATTGGGTTCATCGCCCCATATTTGGTACGTTTCATAGAGTTTATCGGGCGCGATGCCCCATAGGATATTGTAACCGACCACATTCGGCACTTTATCCCACGAAATATCCGCATTGCGCTCATCTTTTTGGCGAGATGCTTTCAGATTTGTGGGCGTTTTAGGCGCTGCACCCGAGCCATTGCCGAATATGCGGATATCACACACCGCCAAATTCGGCGTTGCTACATACACATGCTCGTAACGGATGTAACGTGCCCGCACAGGATTGGGCAATTCTTCATACGCGTTGGGGCGGTCTTGTTTGTCACGGGTGAGGTCGCACATCAGGTGCCACGTTTTATTATCCAATGAATAATACATTCTGAACTGGATATAGACATTGGTATCTTGTGCAAATATATCCGATTTATAATCCGTATAATTGACTTGAAATGCTTTTACCTCCCGTTCCTCTTGCAAATCAATCGTCAGTGTTTGACCCGCTTTTTTATTATCGGCTACCCAAAATGTGCGGGGATTTTCATCACAAACCCGATTAGCGGTAAAAGTATCTCTCGTGGAGCTCGCCACACACGGCTTTTTATAGTTCAAAAGCATCCAACCCGTGAAAAGCTCATTTCTATTTTCCATTTTTTTAGTCGGTAAAAAATGGGGAAAATCACCAAATCGAGTATTCGAGTACATCAACCCCTCAGTATCAAAGCCTGCGGGGAACATGGAGCAACGGCGCTCCATGGGCCAATTCACGGCAATCCACGGCGTGCCTGTATTCCAATAATTACCATAATTATCTTTAAAAGTGCTTCCGTGCCCCGCGCCGCACATATAACCGCCGGGTTTATATGAAATCGGATTATTCGGCGCGTATTTAAATGGACCCAATGGATTATCGCTTGTATATGTGCCATTGGCGTACACATTATATTCAGTGCCAGGCGAGCCAAATTGTAGATAATAGGTGTTATTATGTTTAGTCATCCAAGCACCTTCTGGAAATGAGCGCATGGTATCATTGGCATGATTGGGTCCAAAACGCTCCCAACCGTGGTTTTTTACATCTTGAAAAATCATCCCTTTAGGCTCATTTTTATATGCCAATCGCTTGGTGTAATCCAGTTCAATCCCGTAAATCGGATATACATTTGACGAACCAAAGTACATAAACCATCTATCCGTATCATCATCGTGAAAAATGCACGGATCCCAAGGGCCATCAGCGCCTTTCATCAAAGGCAACCACCGATTGTAAAATTGTAATTTGCCCTTTTCAGGTTCAGTTGAAAAAAAAATGGGACGTTGCTGAAATGTGCTTTGAAATAAAAAAAGCGTATCTCGCACTGACAAAGCCGCAGGCGCACACATATCCTCCATAGGCCATTTATCGGGTTTCACATATTCCCAATGCAATAAATCCTTTGAATGCCACCAACCGCCTGATATCGTGACGAATAGATAATATTCGCCCTTATGATTCACAATAACAGGGTCAGCACCCGATCGGTAGCTGATTTTTTCATTTAATTGTTCAAAATTGTAGCGATAACCGAAGTCCATGGGGTTGCAATAAGTGCGTTGTTGCATGGACTGCGCTGTCATCATCTGCGTGAAAAACAGCGTTAAAATGCTTAAAATGCAGCTTTTCATAATTTTGTTGTTTAGTTTTATCAAAAATATCCTTTTATACTGAGGGGGTAGCTTTTATAAAGTCCCCAAATATCCCCTAATTTCATCTTCAATGCCTTTCGGGAAACCTGATTCTTCTTCAACACCCACGTAAACAAGGCACATGGAGGGTTGCAATTTAAAGACGCGTTGATATTTACTGCGCCAAATGACGAGGTGTCTTTCCAACTCTTTTAATCGAGGTAGTACATCTTTTAATACAGGATTAAATTTTAAAATATCCAATATTCTGAAATTATATTCACTCAAAACAGTATCCGTGTAGCCTCTGATGGTTGCATGTAAAAGCCGCTCGTTATCGGTCATTTCATCAAAATATTCATTAAAAAAGTCTTCATATTCTAAAAGGGCGTTCACTTTTAGGCGTTTTGTAATTCTATCGTGCAGCTTATTTCTGATGAGTGCTTGCGCCTTGAATGCCTGATAAGTCATATCCAAAAGTTCTAACAATTCTTTGAGATTGCCCTTTGTATTGGGTACATAGCTCGGGTTTTTATCCATTGTACTTTTCTCGAATTCGTTCAGAATTTCGAGGAAAGCGCTCACGATTCGGCTTTCAATTTGAGCATATTCTCCATAATCAATCAGTCTGAGTTGAATGCGCTTTTTGATGCCGTTCAATTGGCTGGATAGCAAAATCGAATCATTTTTTAATTCCGAATTGTCCAATAATAATTGGCGCATTTCAGCAAGGGCTTCATTTATGTTATTTTCTGAAATCAGTTCTCTGATGTCATTGAGTTTTTTACGAATATCCATATCTGTACATTAAAATGATTGTCTGATAATCTCAATGACTTCTGGGCATTGATGAAAATAAAGATGGTGTGTGAATCTATCTTTTAAGCCTTTTGTCCGCTTAAAATGCGTGACGTTTATGGTTTTTACTGAGGGGTTTAATTCCGAAATATCGGGGTTATCCTTGATTAATCCGTATCTGCCCAGCCTTTTTTTAGACAATAAAAACCTTGATACATTGAGCGTTCTATCTTTTTCATGGCGTAAAATGGTGGTTTTATAGACCATTTTATGCAGGTTTTCAAAATCTTTACCTTTTTCAAATACGTCGCAATCCAAGTCAGGGGCAGCTAAAATATATTCTTGAAAACAAGGCTTTGGGTCATGGATATAGCTAAAAAGCAGTTGAAAAAGATAATTGCCCATTGAGTGACAAAGAAGGTAAAATTGGCTTTTTAATTCAGAATTTGCTTGAAACAGGTGCATAAAAGCCGTAAAATAAGTGAAATCGGCTTGAAAAACCTGAGCCAAAGATTCTACTTTTTTCCTACTTTTTCCATAGGTTTTATAGCCCGTATGCCATATAATTGTGATAGATCGATTGATGGATTTTGTTAAAATATACTGTTCATGAAGCCCATTAACATACCTCGAAAACCGTCTATGGCGGTCGGTTAGCCAACCGTGAAAAAATACAAGGGTTTTATCTTCTGGTACTGCGGTTTTTAACTCCGATAAATCGGCGGAGGTACTTATATCATTGTGCAAAATTGTGTAAAACGCTTCTTTGGATTCAAAATATTTTTTGTGATGGTTGGTTTTAGACAAATTTTCAATAATCCCATACGCAATGGTATCATCGGGTAAGATTTCAATAAAATAATGTTGAGGGTGAGTTATATTTTGTTTGTGATACATTCAATATTGATATTCGTTTTACTGGAATATACAGAAAAAAATCAAAAATAGGAAGTAAATCACTAAAAACAAACTTTAGTAGCATGAAGGATTGGAGAGGAAGGGACGTTTAACATTTATAAAATAATGAGCTTACGGCTAAGGTATTTTTCACCATCTGAAATGCGGAGTATATAAATGCCTTTTGTCGGATTTTTTAAATAGATATTTTCATTGATTTCGTTTTGGGTATTATTGATTTTTTCATTTAAAATAACCTGACCTTGGGTATTTAAAATATTGACTATCAATGACTTGACTAATGATTCAGTATTTTTAATCTGAATTCTGAATTCACCATTATTGGGATTGGGGAATATTTTAATATCATTTAAGGTTAAAATATCCTTTGAACTTGTTACGCATGAAGCGATAATTGTTTTCACATTTTGGCGAATGGCGGGTAATTTAGGGTACAATAAATCACCCGGGCATTCAGTGTAGTTGGGCGCGCAACCGTCACGGTGCCCGCTGATATTCTCCATTGTGCCTTTGTAGGATTTTATGGTGCTGAAACTGGTGGGTTGAATACCCGATTCAGAAGCCTTCCACGCCAAAAGTTGCTGTAATTTATCAAGCGCTTGTGGGGTAGGTTCTACCGTTGTAAAATTACCTATAAGACATACGCCCATCGTATTATTATTGTAGCCACACATGTGTGCTCCCACCACATTATTGCCGCCGCCTCGCCCAACGTAGAGCGTGCCATCGGGAGCGATGAGGTAATTATAGCCAATATCCGACCAGCCATTCGTATTCACGTGCAAATCGAAGTATGAAGCGACCACCGCTGCCCAGTTGGTACTGGTGTTATTTCCGGCGCTGTGGTGGACAATCAAATGAGTAACAGCGCTGTACGTTGGGCTGCCGATATAGATTTTATCGTTAGTTAAACTCCATTGAGCGCCCCAAACTGCCCTTGATACTGAGGGGGGTAAGGCGCAAATGCCCCTCAACTCTAAAGCATTATTAATGCTTCCAGTTGAAATATTACCCGCTGCAAATAGGCGAATTCGGGCTTTTTTCAAGCGAATATCATTCGATTTTATGTTAAAACGCACTTTTATAGCCGTGGTGTTTTTATCCAATTCACACATATTGGTCATCATCTTGATGGCTGAATTATCAGCATCGTGGTTGTGCGCAACGGGTAGCCACTCTTTAGCCCATGCGCCGTCTTGTTTTGTTAAAATGCTCGTTTCCACCAATTCTGCATCTATGCGCAAGCCTTCTATCGCCATTGAAAAAGCGATGAACGGTTCGGGCTTTTTAAGTGAAATGGATAACTCGGAAGTGGTAATCATTCCTGCACCTTTTGAGCCGTATTTCCAGAGGTTGACCCCCTCAGTATAAAGCAGTTTTGAGGGTTTATTGAAGCTTAATTCAATATTTTGAGCGTTGGGTGCATTTTGGGCATGAATTTTACATATTATTAATGTGTAAAATATAAAGAAGGCAAGCGTTTTTTTCATAGCAAAATGGTTAAAATGTATTCAATTGATGCAAGTTTAAATTCAACGACCTAAAGTTAAAAAGTATTGGCGGTTTTAGGGTAAAAAGTATAAAATTATCTGCTTGTGCGTTGATAACTAAAAGTATTGGAGTGACTTGAAGTTAAGGTTTTTACAAGTCCAGAGGACTTGCACATTTATAGAATAAATACATTGTATCGCCAACGAGTCCAGCGGACTCGCACATAAAACGCATTAACAATGTGCGAGTCCGCTGGAC
>JANPHO010000571.1:0-5700 GCA_031424515.1 Saprospiraceae bacterium | reverse complement strand
TCGTTTTTAAAAGGTAAATTAGGGGTTACTGCTGAATATTTTAGGAAAGAAATATCTGATCTCATTTACAGACGCCCTATTCCAGTGTATGTTGGTTTGAGCCCTGCTTACCAAAATGTGGGAGTCATGGAGAATAAAGGTTGGGAATTGCAAGCAGATTACCGCGATAAAATTGGTAAACTAAAATACCGAGTAACGGCTATGTTATCAGATGTGCAAAATAAAGTTTTGTCATTAGGCCCTGACATTGTATCGAATGGCATTCCAAGTAAAGCTTTTTTAGATGAAGGCTTAATTCGTTCGCAAGAAGGTTATGCTTTACGTTCTTATTTTGGGTATCAAGCGATTGGTTATTTTCAAAGTAAGGAAGATATAGCGTCAGCACCCACTCACTTTTTCACACCTAATCCGGGTGATATTCGCTACGCTGATTTAAATAGTAGAGACGCTCAGGGTAACCTAGTTTTAGGCGTACCTGATGGAAAGGTGAATGCTGATGACCGCACTTTTATCGGCAATAATTTTCCTCATTATGAATACAGTTTAAATCTTAACTTGGAATATGGCATTTTTGATTTGAGTGCAATGATGCATGGGGTGGGTAAAAAGGAGAATTACATCTCTGGTACTGGAGCTTATCCTTTCTTTGCTGCTGATTTTATTCCATCACTTTTAGCGGTACATAAAGACTTCTGGACACCAAGCAACCCTAATGCAGCGTATCCACAACTTTTACCAAGCATTGGAAATAACTCTACCGCTTCATCTTTTTGGGTCAGAAATGCTGCTTATTGGCGTTTGAAAAACGTCAATTTCGGTGTGAAATTACCTAAAAATTTGGCTAAAAGCATAGGCATCGAAAGAGCAAGACTGTATTTTAGTGGACAAAATTTGTTTACAAAATCGAAATTCTATAAAGGTTTTGACCCAGAGCAGAATAATAATAGTGGTGAGTTTTATCCTATTTTAAAAACTTATACAGTGGGTATTAATATAGGGTTTAAATAAGAATCAACATTTTTGAAATAAAAAATGGAGAATATTTTAAATCAATAAATTAAAACACCCCCCTCAGTATTTGAGTGTTTTTTGGATAAAATACTGAGGGGGTGCATCCATTCACGTAATTTTTAATTTTAATAAAAATGAAAAAATATATCATTTTCGCATCTTTACTGACATTAGCTGTAAGCTGCAAGGACGGATTTTTAGATAGGCAACCTCTGGACCAAGCGTCCACGACGACATTTTATTCCAATGAGGCAGAAATTAAGTTGGGTTTGACGGGCGTCTATAATGCGTCATTCTGGACTCGTTCGGGTTTAGTCCCCGATCTCAAACGTATTGAAGCATCTACGGATTTGATTATCTCGCGGAGTGGTGACCCTGAAGCCCAAATAGCCCGTGGCGATAATGGCCCCTTCATCCCCGGCAACGCATGGTCAGAAAACCAATGGGGGCAAGGCTATCGGGTGGTAGCGAGAGCCAACGAAATGCTGGAAGGCATGAAGAGAGGTGAGGCTACAACCCCTAAACTTGCTTTTAACCGTATGAGAGGTGAAGCGTTAACTTTGCGGGCATGGGCATATTTTAACCTCATGGTATGGTACGGCGATCCGGTTTATTACACAAAAGTATTGACTCCAGAAGAATATGAAACCCAAACCCGTACTCCAGTTCCTGTGGTAGTTGCTGCATTGTACAAGGATTTGGATGAAGCCTATACAAATCTTGATTTCGCACCTGCCGATAGAGGGCGGGTAACTAAAGCGTTCGCGATGGGATTAAAAGCCCGCTTGGCAATGCTCATTAAAGATTATCCAACGGCTTCAGCTGCTTGTAAAACCATTATAGATAGTGGTCAACATGGTTTAAATCCGATTTATCCCAATCTTTTTACCTTAGCTGGTCAAAATGCCAATGCGGGTAAAGAGCTTATTTGGGCGATGGTTTATGATGGTACAAATGTGAATATCAGCTCTTGGATGACAGTGGGTTATACGCCCCGCCAAACCCTCGGTGCTCAAAGTAATAACTTTCCTACTCAGGCAATGGTTGATAAATTTGAATGTACAGATGGCAAACGCATTGATGAATCTCCGCTTTATGACCCGGCTAACCCAAGCAGGAATAGGGATAAAAGGTTAGCGTGGACATTGGCTATGCCCAATGATACTTTTGAAACCAGAATGTCTGCAAATCCTGCTTTACCTTACCAAAATCCTAATCAGCGTTTTATTTATACTATCCACAAAGACTCCATTTTCCGCTACAACTGGACTACTGCAAAGTACGATACCATAAAAGGTAATCCCGATTTTGTAACTTCATCTAATAGCGTTTGGCAATTTGGTTCAACCGGTACAGTGGGTGGAGTAGGCTACATTTGGCGTAAATATACCGACCCTGCGCAGTATCAATGGGAGCTGAAAACAGGCTATATCGTCATGCGTTATGCTGAAATTTTGTTGATGTATGCAGAAGCTCAAATTGAGCAAGGTATTACGGATGCTACAGTTTTAAAGGCAATTAATGATGTCAGAGTACGCTCAGGACAACCCGCTACTACACAAACGACTAAAGAGAAGCTTCGCCAGTTAGTCCGTCGAGAAAGAGCAGTAGAATTTGCTGTTGAAGGAATCCGTTTATTTGATATTCGCCGTTGGGGCATCGTTTTAGATGTATTAAACGGGCCTATAGTAGGCGCAGCTAAAAATCCTTCCATTGTCCCCGAGATTCCGAGTTTCGGCGCAGCTGGTTCTACACAAGACCTTAATGATATTCCAAATTATTCTCTCAGTTTATCAAAGCGAATTAGTAGCCGCAATGAAAACCGATTGAATACAGCAAAACACCTTCTGTGGCCTCTGCCGCAAGGGGAGTTAGATAAAAACAGAAATTTAAAACAAAATACAGGTTGGTAATTATTGGCTTTAACCCTGCCACCATTTCAAAACGGTGGCAGGGTTAACCATGCACCCCTCAGTCCTGCTTGAATGGGAATTCACTGAGGCTCAATATTTTTTATAAAAAATTGAATATCAATACGTTATTATGAAATCCAGATTAAGCCTTCTTGCGCTATTTCTCTTTTTAACGATTTTTATTTTTCAATGTAAGAAAGATGAAAAAGCGCCGATAGTGGTAACACCAACGCCCACAGACGGCTTACCACCCATTTCACCTTACACAAGAGGTGTGTGGTTGACTAATGTGAATAGCCAAGTTTTATATTCCACTGAAGGTATTAAAAATGCTGTTAAAAAGTGCCGACAAAATGGAATTAACCATATATTCGCTGTGATGTGGAATAAAGGGCGCACGCTTTACCCATCAAAAGTGATGCAGGACACTTTTGGTATCCCAATCGAAGAGGCGCTCAACGGGCGCGATCCATTGCGCGAGTTGATAGATGCAGCTCATGCAGATACCATTAAAGTGTATGCTTGGATGGAATATGGGTTTGCGGCTGAAAACAGTGGTTTCGGTGAGCATATTTTGAGAATGCGTCCAAAATGGGCGGCTTTGGGTCAAGATGGAAATGTGGTTACCAAAAACGGATTTAAGTGGATGAATGCATTTGACCCCTCAGTACAAAACTTCATGATGTCACTTTTGAAAGAAGTGGTGGTGAAATATCCTGATTTGGATGGTATTCAAGGCGATGATAGAATGCCTGCCTTGCCATCTGAATGTGGATACAACCCCGAAGTGGTCGCTCAATATAAAAAAGAGAACAATGGAGCCGAACCCACCAATCCTAAAACGGATGCCGCTTGGGTAGATTGGCGAGCGGGTAAACTTAATCTATTTGCAAAACGTATTTACACAGAATTAAAAGCGATAAGACCGAGTATTAAAATCAGTATGGCACCCAGCGTATTTCCTTTTTCAAAAACGGAATATTTACAAGATTGGCCTACTTGGGTGAAAGAGGGGTGGGTAGATATGATTTCACCACAATTGTACCGCTACGATATTACGGCTTATGCCAACGAATTGGGTAAACTTTTTACGCAAATACCTTCGGATAAACAGAGCCTCATAGCGCCAGGGGTTTTATTAAAATTAAGCACGTATAAACCAACAGAATCGTTTTTGCAACTGATGGTGGATGAGAACCGTTTAAGAAAAGTGAACGGAGAGGTATTCTTTTATTATGAGGGTTTAAGTGAGCAAAATACTTTTTTTCAAAAATATTCAAGAAAATAGGTCGATTTCTATGATATTTCATACTGAAATACATCCAGATGTAGTCCAAATTAAAAAATTGGCAGAGCAATATAAACACGAATTGCTCGACAATGTTGTTCCTTTTTGGCTCAAAAACAGCCGTGATACTGAGGGGGGGTACTTTACTTGCCTCAATCAAGACGGAACTGTTTTCGATAGCGATAAATTTATGTGGTTGCAAGGGCGGCAAGTATGGATGTTTTCAATGCTGTACAATAAATTTGAAAAGCGACAAGAGTGGTTGGATTTTGCGTTGCATGGTGCTGATTTTATGGAAAAATATGGGCGTTCTAAAGACGGCACATGGTATTTTTCATTAACCCGAGAAGGCAAACCTTTGGTGCAACCTTATAATATTTTCTCAGATTGCTTTGCGACGCAAGCCTTCGGGCAACTTTTTAAAGCTACAGGCGAACAACGATATGCAGACATTGCACTCACTACTTTTTATAGTATTTTAGAGAGAATACATAACCCAAAACGACATTGGAGCAAAGCGGTAGAAGGGACACGACCTTTGAAAAATTTTGCTTTGCCCATGATTTTATGCAATTTATCGCTTGAAATTGAGCATTTATTGCCGCCAAAAGTGGTTGATGATTTGATAAAGGAGTGCATCCATGAAGTCATGGAGGTTTTTTATGATGAAAAAACAGGTTTAATTCTTGAAAATGTTGCACCCGATGGTTCTTTTGTGGATTGTTTTGAGGGGCGGCATTTGAACCCCGGTCATGTCATAGAAGCGATGTGGTTTATCATGGATTTGGGTGAAAGGCTCGGCGATAAGGCTTTGATTGAACGGGCAAAAGACTTGACTTTGCGCCATATCGAATACGGCTGGGATAAAGAATTTGGCGGTATTTTTTATTTTTTAGACATAAAAGAACACCCATCACAACATCTTGAATGGGATCAAAAACTGTGGTGGGTACACGTTGAAACGTTGATTGCACTTTTAAAAGGGTATCATTTGACCAAAGATGAACGCTGCTGGACATGGTTTGAAAAGATACATAATTACACATGGAAACACTTCGCTGACCCTCAATATGGCGAATGGTTCGGTTATTTGAATAGAAGAGGAGAAATTTTACTACCTTTAAAAGGCGGGAAATGGAAAGGTTGCTACCATGTGCCGAGGGCTTTGTATCAATGTTGGAAAATCTTAGAGAAAATGAGTTAAGCGTTTTTTGCCAGTTTGGATATGGGAATATATACTTTCAAAGTGCGAGGTACCATAAGCAATCGAGAAATGGCAAGGCTCTTAAACATCACAATTATGGGCATCGAACAAAGCTGTTACCGCCTAAAAAAAAGTTTAAAGTTGAAGGTGGATGATGGTTTGTCAAGGTATTTGATGAGTTTTAGGTTGAAAAGAGTAAAATACTGAGGGGTCATTTGTAGCTCGCTGAAACGCATAAAAAAAGTAAGGTTCAGCGAGCTATGATTAAATCTAATCCCTAAAAA
>JANPHO010000570.1:0-2524 GCA_031424515.1 Saprospiraceae bacterium | reverse complement strand
AAGCAATTTTCAAGATTTACCTTTAAATTTGAAAAATTAAAAACCATCAAAATCCATATAACGCATCATGAAACAAATCGTTGAACAACTTTACGCCTCTTTGGGTGCGCACGAAAAAAAAGTCTTTTGGTTGGGCGTTATCGCCTTTGCTGTGGGTATTATTATGCTGATAGACGTTCTGAAACCACCGAGTTGGTTTGGTTGGGAAAAAACCCGCGCCGATATTGTGGAAGCACATCCTACCCCAGGAGGTATGTTCAATGCCGGAAGTACCATTTTTAAAATCAGATTCAATATTGCCAATGGCGAAAGTTTAGAAGCCCTTTATAAAGCCTCGCCCATCGTTTTGAGTACAATGAGTGATATTAAAGTCTATTATCAAAGAGATAAACCTTCACATTATTATGTCCATAATCCCAATACTTTAGTGATTGGATTGACAACTCTTATATTTGGATTCGCCATTTTACTATCATTTTATCTCTATTACAGGGATAAAAGTGAGTATAATTATGGATTATGAATTATTAGTTGTTAGTTGTTGATTATCACGCATCACATTTACCATAACCAACAACCAACAACTAACAACCTTACTACTTATCCTGCTTAGAAAATACCTTTTTCAATAAGTCACTTACACGTTCCGCTGGATTGGTACGGATAGCCAATTCTTTTTCAGCCACCATCGAAAATAAGCCCGTCAAGGCTTGTGTTGTCACATAATCATCAAGGCTTGGATTGGCTTTTTTCACCAAAGGGATTTTATTATAAGCTGTCATACCATCACTCCAATATTTACGCGCCTCAAATTTATCAAGCGAAGTCACTACTACTGGGTTAAATTCCTTGTACAATTGATCATAAGTTGCCTTTTTCAAAAAAGCAGTTGCCGCATTTTTTTCACCCATTAGTATATTGAGTGCATCAGTAATAGTCATCTGCTTGATGGCATTCATGAAAATGGGTTTCGCTTTCACAGCAGCATCTTCAGCAGCAGCATTGATTTTTTCAATTGCTTTTTCTTCAAAATTACTGAATCCCGGGATGGCTTGCAATTTTGAAGTAATATTGCGAGCTTCAGGCGGTAAAAGGATTTTATAAGCAGAATTTAAATATCCCCCTTTTTGAGAAAGGGCTTCCGAACCTTTGCTGATACCTATTTCGAGAGCGGATTTTAAGCCGTTTCCAATATCATCGTTTGAGAGACTTGTTCCACCTAAAGCTGTTTTGGCTTTATCTTTTAATTTATTCAAATCGCCAAATTGGGCAAATGTTGATACTGAAATGCTTAAAAAAGCTAATAATAATAGATTGCTTATCTTTTTCATCGGTAAAATTTTAATATTAAATTGATATTTGATTTAAATAATCATATTCCCCATAATTTCCCATTGGGCTTTACCCTATGCTTATGTAAGACGCCTTGTCTGGACTTTGGTTTAATTTAAGGCTTCGTATCTTGCTTAGCGAAAACTCTTTTCAATAAATCGGTGACTCGTTCGCCTGTATTTGTACGAATAGAGCGTTCTTTTTCTTCTACCATTGAAAATAAACCATTCAATGCTTGATTGGTCACGTATTCGTCAAGGCTTGGATTGGCTTTTTTCACCAAAGGAATTTTATTATACGTATTTACAGCATCGCCCCAATATTTGCGCGCATCGTATTTATCCAATGATGTAACTATAACAGGATTGAATTCATTATATAATTGCTGAAATGTGGTGCGTTTCAGGTATTCTGTAGCAGCATTTTTATCGCCCATCAATATATTCAAGGCGTCTGTAATCGTCATTTGCTTGATAGCACTTACGAATATCGGCTTTGCTTTAGCCGCAGCATCTTCTGCCCCCGCGTTGATTTTTTCAAGAACAATATCCTCAACTTTATTGAAACCAGGGATAAATTTCAATTTATCCGTGATTTGGCGTGCCTCAGCTGGTAAAAGGATTTTATAAGCCGAATTAAAATATCCGCCTTTTTGGGATAAAACATCGGAGCCTTTCCCGATGCCCAAGGTGAGAGCCTCTTTCAAGCCATTTCCAATATCATCGCTGCTCAAGGCTTTTTCAATTGCCGTGGTAGCTACTTGTTGAAGAACATCGCAAGAATTCAAAATTAGTGTGAACGTTAAAAATAGAATGGAAAATCTTTTAATCATCTTAAAATTATCATTTTTTGAATAAAATATGGAAAGCGTTTTTCGCAAATTCACTACTAAACTTAGTACATACATAAAACGTGGGAAAGGAGAAAAGTTACGTTAAGGAAATCATAAAGTAAACTTAAAACCTTAAAAGCACTTTAAAATGCCTCAAAATCCCTTTTATACTGAGGGGGTAAATTATCCAGCATACTCCGCCAAACATTTTCTGCAAAGGCAGCCTTTATATTGAGTCGTGAGCATTTCCAAAGTTCGCGGATGTACTTTAAAACGCTCTTCATGGCACCAACACATTTTATCATTATAACAAATCAATGGGCTACCACATCTGCCGCATTGCTTCACAAAATTATAAGT
>JANPHO010000569.1:0-3757 GCA_031424515.1 Saprospiraceae bacterium | reverse complement strand
CATTTTTACAAGCCAATAATGTTCAAATCGAATCGTGGGGACCATTTGCAGAAGGCAAAAACAACCTGTTTCAGAATGAATTATTGGCTTCAATTGGTCAAAAATATAATAAATCTATCGCACAAGTTGTGGTGCGTTGGTCGACACAACGGGGTGTGGTGGCAATTCCAAAATCCGTTCGCAAGGAAAGAATGGCAGAGAATTTCAATATTTTCGATTTTGAATTGAGTACGGACGATATGGAAGTTATCAAAACTTTAGATAAGGGAAAAAGTAGCTTTTTTGACCACCGTGACCCTGCTATGGTGAAATGGTTGGGCGAAAGAAAATTGGCGATTTAAATTTAATCATAAAATCAATCATGAAAAAACTATCGTATTTTACTATTATCGCTTTTGCGTTTATGACCACAAAGGCAGTCGCTCAAGATGCGCCGATTTTTCCGAAAGGTGAAATATCTACCACGGATAATCACACAGGAACTGTTTGGCTTACTGAATTAAATGCGGCTGATAGCACTTTCAATTATAGCATCGCTGTTGCATCTTTTGCGCCTAATGCAAAATTAGATTGGCATATACATCCAGGCGGACAAATTCTTTTGGCTACAGTAGGTACGGGTTATTATCAGGAAAAAGGTAAAGCTATACAAATCGTTCACAAAGGCGATGTTATAAAATGCGCTCCGGGAGTTGAGCATTGGCATGGTGCAACGCCTACGACGGACTTTACATATCTGGCAACGACACCTACTCAAAAAGGTAAAACTGTCTGGTTAAAAAGAGTAACCGATGCGGAATATAACCTTAATTCAATCAATTCAACAGGCATTAAAAATACAAACGCGGAACAAGAAATCATCCAACTTTCCAAAGATAAATGGCAGTGGATGGCGGATAAAGAAGCTAATAAATTGGAAAATCTCTTCCATGAGAAAGCTGTTTTTGTTCACATGGGCGGTTCTTGGGGTAAAGAACAAGAAGTCAATATCATAGAAGGTGGCATGATTCACTACAAAAAAGCGGATATTCACGAAGTTTCGGTTAATATCATTGGCGAAACAGCAATTCTTTTAAACAGAATTACGCTGTTAGCTGTCGTTGGTGGCAATGAAGTGACTAATCCTTTTCAAGTTACAGAAGTGTATGTAAAACAAAATGGTGCTTGGAAATTAGGTTCTCTTTCGTTCACAAAATTGCTTACACCAGAAGGAAAGTGATGAAATACGGAGGGGAACCCGAAATAGGGATAAAAGGCAATACGCATTTCCCGTTTTCAGACTTGAATAACGTTCAAATTGCAGATTTGCTATCAAAATGGTTAAAAGATAAAAATTGGATTAATAGTTTAATCGTGTCAATAGTCTAAAAAAAAGCCGAAATCAGTAAAAGTTTGGTATTTTTGGACATTCTAAATGTTAAAACAACGTCTAAATTCTAAAAATACAGAAGGGGTACTTTTTCTTTTCTTATTCATTCTAATATTTTTAAAAATGGAGAATATCAAAACAACCTATAATCGGCGGTCATTTTTAAAAGCCTCCTTGCTTTCGGGTGGTGGTTTTATGTTGGGTTTTAATGCTTTAGCGCATTTACAACCCTCTGAAATTGGGGCAAATAACAATTTATCACTTGATTTTAATGAATTAAACGGTTTTGTAAAAATCACAGCCGATAATATCATCAAAATCATGGCACCGAATCCTGAAGGTGGTCAGGGTGTAAAAACATCTATGCCGATGATTGTGGCAGAAGAATTAGACGTGGACTGGAAAGATATTGTCATTGAACAAGCGGATTTGGATACCAAACATTTTACCCGTCAATTTATCGGTGGTAGTCAAGCGATACATCAAGGCTGGAAACCTTTGCGTATGGCAGGTGCGACGGCTAAACAAATGTTGAAACTTGCGGCTGCTCAAGCATGGAAAGTGGCTGTGGAAGAGGTCACTACTGAGGGGGGTGTTCTGTATCACAAAGCCAGTGGAAAATCGGCAAAATATGGCGAAATGGCTACCGAAGCCGCTAAAATTCCTGTACCAAAAGAAGTCAAATTGAAGGAGATAAAAGACTTTAAAATCATCGGAACTTCCAAAAGAAATGTGGATTTAGAAAAAATCATCACAGGCAAACCGTTGTTTGGTATTGATACAAGAAAGGAAGGGATGCTCATTGCAATGATTGTTCATCCACCCGCTTTTGGCTTGAAATTCAAATCGTATGATGCTACAGCTGCGAAAAAAATGAAAGGCATCAAAGACATTTTTCCGATAAAGATTTTTAATGAAGGTTATGAAAAAACATTTTTTGATACCCTCAATTTCAACGAAATCGTGGCGATAGTCGGCAACTCAACTTGGGAAGTGATGCAAGCCAAAAAAGCGGTGAAAATTGAATGGGAACCGATTAAAAGCTCTTCTGAAAATAGGAATATGTTGGGTCGAAAAACGGTTATGAATATTCCTGCGGGTTTGGAAAGTTCAACAGACCATACAGCAAAAATGGCGGCGATGTTGCAAACTTCCGCCAAAGTTCTTCGCAAAGACGGCGATACTGAGGGGGCATTTAAAACCGCAACAAAAGTGATAGAGCGCACTTATACAGGTCCATTTTTAGCGCATAACTGCATGGAACCGATGAATTTCTTTGCTCATGTCACCGACGAAAAAGCAGAATTGGCGGGTCCACTTCAAAAACCTGAATTTACAGAACAGGCTTTATCAGCTCGTTTAGGGCTGCCTTTGGATAAAATTGATATAAAAATGACGCGTTTGGGTGGTGGTTATGGCAGACGCTCTTATGCTCATTGGTTGATTGAAGCGGCACTGGTTTCTCAAAAAGTTAAAGCCCCTATCAGACTTATTTATACAAGAGAAGACGATATGACTTCGGGCATTTATCGCCCTGCTTATTCTGCAACGTATCGGGCGGCTTTAGATAAAGACAATAATTTAATCGGTTTTCATGTCAAAGCAGGTGGTATTCCAGAATCTTGTTTGTACCCAAACCGTTTTCCTGCGGGCGCAGTTGATAATTATTTGGCAGAAGATTGGACGATTGATTCTAATATTACTGTCGGTTCATTTCGTGCGCCACGTTCCAATTTTATCGCTGCTGCCGAACAAAGTTTCCTTGATGAAGTCGCTGAAACGGCGGGTAAAGACCCGATTGATTTTAGATTAGAACTGTTAAAACGGGCTAAAGACAAGCCAGTTGGTAAAAACAATGAATACGAACCAGAACGATATGCAGCCGTTTTAGAAATGGTAAAAGAAAAATCGGCTTGGAAAGAAAACAAAACAGGACAATATAGAGGCGTTTCGGCTTATTTTTGCCACGATTCGTATGCAGCGAATGTCTTGGATTTAGAAATGAAAGAAGGACAGCCAATTGTAAAAAAGGTATTTTCTGCGATAGATTGTGGCATTGTTATTAATCCAAATGCCGCTAAAAACATGGCAGAAGGTGCAATTGTGGATGGAATCGGGACGGCATTATACGGCGAAATGACCATTACAAAAGGTGTTCCTGATAAATCAAATTTCAACGAATACCGCATGATACGCATGAACGAAGCGCCAAAAGCCATTGAGGTTCATTTTGTTGAAAATACAATAGACCCGACAGGCATGGGCGAACCAGCCTATCCGCCTGTTTTTGCAGCGTTGGCAAATGCCTTGTACAAAGCGACGGGCAAACGTTTTTATCAGCAACCTTTTTCTAAAGATTTGCCGAGTTCGTGATTATTTGAAATTCGT
>JANPHO010000568.1:0-2283 GCA_031424515.1 Saprospiraceae bacterium | reverse complement strand
ATGATTTCGCCATTCGATTGGATTATGGTTGGAGTATAAAGGGTCAAGGTAATGGTTTGGTTTTTGGCTTGGGTCAATATTTTTAAAATATCCCAACCTTGAAGCCCTCAGTATTTCAATTTCTAGGTAATTGATTGAACTAAAATAAACGCTTACTTACCGTTTTAGTGAAAATTTAAAAATGAAAAATAGTATAGCATTGTTCATCGGCTTTTCGGCTTTTTTAAACCCAATATTTGCACAGGTGCTACCTCAAAAAGAAGTAACGCCTGCTTTTATTACCGCCCATTTCACTGATAGTTTGCTCTTAAATAAAAAATTGGACAGCACTTATAAACAACAAATTAGCGGTGCTTTAGTCTTTTATCCAGAGTTAAAAGGTATAAAAATCAAGTTTATAGTTAAAAAAGCAATTGTACCGCTTTCGGCACGACCACGGGTGTGGGCAACGTTTCAAAAACCGAAAAACCGTAAATATATAATCGTTATCAGTTCCACATCCATCAAAAAATTAGAACCGATATTGTTAAAAAAGCTGTCTTTCAATGCCCAAGTGGGTGTTTTGGGTCATGAAATAAGCCATATTGCCGATTTTAATCAAAGACGTGGGCTCTATTTTGTCAAATTACTTTTCATGCAATTCAGTAAAAAAGCAATGGATATTTTTGAAAACAATACCGATAGAAGAACCATTGAACATGGTTTGGGATATCAATTATTGGCTTGGAGTACGGAAGTGAGGCATAATTTGAATATAAAAGAATGGGGCGGCGCCAGTAAAAGTGGCATTCAAGAACGGGAACGCTATATGAGCCCGAAGACGATAACGGGGCTTATAAATTATTAATTTTTATTATATTAATCGTGATTTTTTTGTGAGAATATAGCCCTTATTTTGCCTTAGTAAACACATCAACGGTTTATTAAAGCCTAAAAAATTTTAACATGAAAAAATTAATCACTTTAGCAATTCTTATTATTCAAACGAGTATCCTCGTTGGTCAAGTACCCAAGTATACCTTGATGGAGCATTTTACGAACACATTATGCGGTGTATGTGGAGGCGCAAACCCAGCATTTTATCAAAATATTAATATAAATGCTAACGCCAAGATTCATCATATATCTATCCATTCAAGTATTCCTTATCCTAATTGTGTTTTTTATCAAGCTAATAAAACGGAACAAGATAAGCGAGCTTCATTTTATAGCCTACCAGGAACACCTCGAGTAAGCATTAATGGTGCTTCTACCTTAAATACTTCCACTATTTCTTCCACAACAATTGATAACAACTATTGCAGCAC
The DNA here is from genome assembly GCA_031424515.1 of Saprospiraceae bacterium. Taxonomy (GTDB): domain Bacteria; phylum Bacteroidota; class Bacteroidia; order Chitinophagales; family Saprospiraceae; genus JAAFJT01. Next base: position 976 of record JANPHO010000568.1, on the reverse strand, counting down.
TTGTAGCCCGCTTGAAGTAAAAGTAACGGAAACAAGTGGTACAAATAGAACAGCCGCCATTCAATTAAAATCTGTGGGTTCGATACCCTCGGAGACGTATCGTGTATATGTGGCTTTGGTTGAAAAAACGGTGAATTATAATGCGCCCAATTCTGAAACTGTTCATCACAATGTATTTAGGCGTTTTTTAACATCATCCAATGGTGATGTTGTAACACTTGCAGCACAAGGTAATTCTGTTAATCTCAATTATCCCTATACCGTAGATGCCGCTTGGGTGGCATCAGAAGTCTATGTCGTAGCTTGGGTTCAATCAGTGACAAATAATGCCGTACTTAATTCGGGAACAAGATTTGATGTGGCTCCTACATTACCTTCAGTTGTGATTTCATCGAATGCCACAACTATTTGTGCAGGTACAAGTGTCACTTTTAACGCAACTCCTACCAATGGTGGCGCATCGCCCACGTATCAATGGAAAAAAAATGGCAACAATGTGGGTACTAACAGCATTTCTTATATTGATAATGCCCTTGTCAATGGTGATGTTGTTACGTGTGTTATTACATCAACATCGTCTGCAACCTCTAATAGTATAACAGTTACAGTCAATCCAAGTGTGCCTCCCTCTGTATCTATCACTTCAACGGCTTCAAATATTTGTGCGGGAACAAGTACAAGTTTCACTGCATCACCGACTAATGGTGGCACTACACCTTCATATCAATGGAAAAAGAATGGCAATAACGTGGGTACTAACAGCATTTCATACATTGATAATACGCTTGTCAATAATGATGTTGTTTCTTGTGTTTTAACGTCAAATGCCAGTTGCGCTTCAACCACAACGGCAACATCTAATGGCGTGACGATAACAGTTAGCCAAAGATTGACCCCTTCAATTTCTATAAGCTCAACAGCTTTAAATATTTGTGCGGGTACAAGTACAAGTTTTACCGCATCACCCACTAATGGT
>JANPHO010000567.1:0-5780 GCA_031424515.1 Saprospiraceae bacterium | reverse complement strand
GTGGTGACTTAATCCAGCTCACAGGCTATGTCGTCAACTCATGGGTTGGTGCAATTACCGTCATTATTGGTATCGCCGTTCTATTCAATGGCTTAAATCGTCTAAAAGTTGTTTTGGACGTTGATGGCGAAAAAGGCGTTGGATTGCTCCGAACGTCATTAGTTATCGCCTTAGTTGGTGGAGTCATTGACATCATTCCCTTCTTCGGTGGTTTTATTGCGCCCACCTTTTACTTGATGGCTTTTATTGTCCAAATCCTCGGTTATGTGCGTCTTCGCAAGTCCGATTCGATTGGTGATGTCGGCAAAAGTGGCGTTCCGATGATGTATGCCTCTGTCGTTTTTGCGTTTTTAGCCGTTTTATTCGGCATTTTGCCTATTGTTGGCAGCACAATTGGCGGGCTGTGTTCACTTGCGGCTATGCTTTGTCTTGTAAGTGCTTGGTTGCGGATTCAAGAAGGGATTTTGGGAAAATTAGCTTGAAAAAGCGGTTTATACTAAGGAGGTTTCTTTTTCGTGAATTATGTTATTTTTTAATCTTTAAATTTCAATAATAAAATATGGCTTGGGGTGACAAAGAACATCGTCAAAGGGAACTTGAAAGTTATCAAGAACAAAACTATCAAAGACAAAAAGAACGAGATAGTACCTCGAGTCAGAGATCGGAAGGTTTGCCTCATCTTCCGACTACAAACCTAGCCAAGTTTGTAGGAATCGTTGGTTTAGCCTTTCTTGGCATAGCCCTTATTTCATGGGTTCTTGCAAGTAAGTTTAATATCAATATGCCTACAATATCAGGAATGTCAATGCACTACGCATCTGGTATGATGGGGCTTATACTATCGGTTGTCGGTTTAGCACCTACATTGGCAGTATATATTTTTTGGTTATTTATTGCGATACAGATTTTTGGGGCTGTTTTTTTGGTGAAAAACGCATCTGGAAATTGGGTAGCAATTATTGCACAAATATTAATATCCCTAGTCTATATGAGACTGTTTCTTGCAAAAGATGACAAATAAATTTGAGCAAAGTAGCATTTTATTTGTAAATGGAAAAGGGATATAACGAAACCCATCACATCAAAAAAAGCATCATTTACACATTTTTAAAATAACGTATAATGGCTAATAATTTCACAGTCGAATCACGCGAATACCTTGTCTGGAAAGGTGCGCCCTCTCAAGCGATTAACTTAAAATTTTTCGTGCTTTATGGGTTTGGTTTATTGATTGCCATCCCTTTGATTTTCTCGTATCCAATTTTAGGATTGATTGGGACAGCCGTGTTGGCATTCTTGATTTTCGACAAATTCGTCGAGGTACGGGATACAAAATATGCCTTGACACATGAGCGTATGAAAATCATCAAAGGCGGTTTACTGACGGGTAGGCAGACTTATGAAATTGAGATTGCCGACCTCAAAGATGTCAAAACGAATGAATCTTTGATTGACCAAATTTTTGGCTTGGGGACTGTTGTGCTTGTTTTTCTTGGTGACCCACTCCAAACCTCGTATAAAGACCTTTTTCAAAAAGAGGTACATATCATGGTGGGGCTTGCAGAACCTCAAAAAGCCTTTGAGTTAATTCGAGCGGGTATTAAAAATACAGATAATAGAGATACACTTGACAAGGGCAATCGCTACAGTTTTGATTTCGACAAAAAAGGAAAAAACAATCCCAAACTATTGAAATAAATGAAAGTACTGAGGAGTCTTTTTCCTCGCATTCAATTGATGCTTAACCCGTTGCCTGAATTAAATCGAAGCAAGGGTTCCTCAGTATTTTTTCCCAAATTAGCGAATAAGTGAGCGATTGATGGTATATCGTTAACAAATCCTAAATTGACTTTTACAGTCAATACAGCGTTATTGCAAGCACCTCAGGATTCAACCCTACAACTTACGTTTTGAATAGTACTGGAAATTATATTAAATATAGTGGAAATAGTGTTTCTAACTTTATTGAGTAATTTCAAGTTATTGCTGGCACTTATACTGTTATGACATGTGGCGAAAAAGATAAAAACGGTATTTTTGATGTCATACTTCATAGTAGAGACGGCGCTGTTACTGACTTAGTGGTGAAATAGGGTAAAATTAAAATCAAAAGATTAGTGATTTTTAAATTTCCTTTGTTAAAATAAAACAAGCAGTTGTGAAAAATATATTAATAATTTTGCTGTGCCTTTATCTTTCAAATGTTTATTCCCAAACTAAGTTTTGGGAAATTCTTTCTAATTCGCCTGTCATAGGTGGACAATATAACGGTCAACCTTACAGAATAACTCGTGTAGTAGCAAATTCTAAGGGTGTTTTAGTCGGATATGGTAACGCCAATGGTAAATTCTTACAAAAATCGTTAGATAATGGTAAAAATTGGACTGATATAAGCAAAAATTTACCTAACCTTTTTAAGATAGGTGATTATGGTAATGAAAAAATAAACAAGATGTTTCGTGAAGGTAGTTATGTAAAAATACACTCCCTTGAATCTTTAGGCAGCAGCTTTTTCTTACTCGCCCAATTCGTGAGTGGTGATCAACCAAATGCACTATCAAATCCTACACTGCTTATACGTTCTGATGACGATGGAAAAACTTGGTATCAGGTAAAAACCGATTTTAACATCTACATATCATCTGTAATGTTTTGTAATCATCAAGAAAATAAATTATTCATTTATGCCAATTACGCAGGAATGAGCAATAATACTATGATTAACATAGGGCTTACAAATCAGAATACTCTTGAAATTTATGAAACAGCAGATTTAGGTAAAAACTGGAGATTCTACACAAATAAAGATAATGTCGAAATAAATACTTCATATCTTGACCCGATAGTTGGAGGTGAAACCAAGGAGTATGTTTATTTGCTGAATAACAAAAACACTTGGTATGACATAGCAGAATTTAATCGGAGTAAAGAAAGATCATATTCTCAATGTGGTGTAATCAATACTAAAAGTAGTAGAGATTTTGAAATTGTTAAGAATACTATTATGCCAAACGTTTATTGCGGACAACAAAATAATGAATCAATAAACGTTGTAAAATCTCTTCAAGGCGGACATAAATGGCAAACAATTAGCGAAATTAAAAAAAGCGGATGCTGTTTGCCCGAAATTCAATTCATTGATTGCAATAATAATATTTATGCTTTTATCAGAGAGCCTAATAAAGGTTTATATAGGTCAAAAGATTTAGGCAAAAATTGGGAAAGACTTTTAGGGTTAGAAATAGATGCGTATAATTTTTATCGGGAAGACAAACTATCTAAATCAGCTGATGGTTCATTATACTTAGTAGAAAATAATAAAATTTATAAAAGTACAGAAAAGATAGTATGTAACAATCCTGTTAAGCCAGAACCTGAAATTACCTATGGTACAACTGTAATTACACATGGATATCAACTTGATGGAAATGCACCCATTTATAAAAAAGGAGATTGGGCTTACGATATGGCAGAAGCCATTTTACAAAAAGCTAACAACAAAGGTTGTATCAAGAAATATAACAAAAATACTGGAAAATTTGATACTAAAATAGACAAAGGCGATGGCGAAAATATACTACTATTCGATTGGGCAAGTGAAAGTAATTTTAATATTCAAGGTTATAGTGAAGCTGCGGGCGATGCACTATTCTCATCTTTAATACTCGGAAATAAAAATAATGAATTTGGTTTAAATAATATTCATTTTATAGGACATAGTAGAGGTACTGTTGTTAATACAGAGGCAGTAGAAAGGCTTTTATCACTAGAAAAAGAATCCGCTTATTCTTCTAAAATATCAATTAATCAAGTTACCAATTTAGATCCACATGATTGGGGCGGGCTAAACAGCACATTAGCAAAAGATTTTGACAATCACCCTAATTTAGTCATTGATTGCCCTCATATTGGACATTTAAATAATGGAGTAATATCATGGGAAGGCAGCGGATTTAATGATACTTATTATCAAGTAGGAAACTCAACATTAGGTTCTGGCGTCCTGTTAGATGGAAGACCCGTTAGAGGAACATATAATGTTAACTGGAGTGTTGAAGCACCTGGTCATTCAGAAATTCATAAACATTATTTGAAATCTATTTTAAATACCTCTTTTTCAAACGGTTACAAACATTCAAGAATCGTTAATAGTCTTAATACCATAAAGCCAGAACCTTCGGAATGTGGAAAAGAAAGGGAAGTTGTAAAATATGATTATTTTAAGCCAATGATTTTTAATAATTTTAGCAGAATAAGAGGAATAATGAATGGCTCTTTCGATAGAGGTTATGCAGGTTGGGAAGAACATGGAGGTATCAAACCATCTTTTAAAAATATACTCGATATGAAATCTTCTTTAGACTGTAATGAGTGCGCTAATCTAACTATTTCGGATAGTTTAGTTCATAATAGGTTTTATATTCCTGTCAATGCAAAAAGTATAAAATTTCAGTATAAAGCTGCAAAATTCAAAAACGGAAAAATCAGAATTGAAATAGTTGATATTTTAGATAAAAAGAACTTAAAAGATACTCTAATTGATTTAAAAGAAGCAAATGAATATAAAGAGGAATCAATTGACATACTGAATTTACAAGATAAAGTAGTAATGCTAAAATTCAAATTCATTACTAATCTTGCAGATACAAAATATTATCCTCAATTACTTATTGACAATGTTAAGTTGTCAACGGAAGGTATAACAAGGCAAAAAAAACTTCCCTTAAAAAACGAAAATGATAATATTCAAATAACATCTAATGCAACAATAGTTGGAAAATTGAACAGCAATTTCAACACAAACGAAGGTTGGAATACAACAAGTGGAGAATCTATTTTTGAAAAAGGCAAAGTATCATTGAAACCCGATAAAAATAGTACGCCTGTAAAATTATTTTCAAATGCCTTTAATATCTCTGCAAATGCACGTCAATTAAAGCTGAAAATAGCTAAAAACCTTGTTGGGAAAGGAGAATTGAAAGTCTCATTAAAGAACATAGCAACTAATGCTATTGATGATATTTACATCTCAAAAATTAACAATGTGGGTAAGAAAATTGATAATATTCTCACCAATGCAAATAAAGTATTGGATGGGGATTTAAATTTGAAGAAAATTGAACCGATTTTCGAGGCAATTACAATTGATATTTCAAAATTTGCGGGTACAGCTGTTGTATTAGAACTATATTTCACAAATACCGGTAGTTCAAAACAACCTGTTCTGATTGATGAAATAACTATCAATTAAAGAAATCTGTTCGATTGGGATGTACAAAAACCCTACACAACCTATGTAGTCATTATACGCTCTGTATCAAAATACAAGGGTTATGAGACGTATTTAAAGTATTCACGACGGGGAAATAATTGGTTTCACTGGTTTTTAAATCCAAAAGCTTCTTGCTATCTAAACTATCGTTTCAATACCTTTTAAACAGGATATTATCTGCACTTAATCCGATTGAATTCAAGTAGTATCGGAGTACGCTCCATTTTAAGTACCCCTAATGTATATTTTATCCCTAAATGTCTCCCTATAATCGTATTTTAGCCAGAGATTTGCGGTTTTAATTTTCGCCAGATTTCTTTTAATAAACATAAATATAATTATAGGTAGGGTGGATGTTGTTATTTTAGGAGGGGTTTGAGGGGGGATTTTGCGTGAAAATATCATCCATAAAGCGGTGAAATAGTTTATAAGGGTAAGGCTTAAAATGGCGATCACTTTGTCAAGATGCTTCAAGATTGTGCCCATAATGATGAGACTCAATTCTCGG
>JANPHO010000566.1:0-2683 GCA_031424515.1 Saprospiraceae bacterium | reverse complement strand
AATGAGTCCAGAGGACTCACACATTTATAGAAAATAATTTCAAAATAGATTTTTCGAGTCCAGCGGACTCGTACATAAATATCAGTTCTTAGAACCTATCAACCCTGCCTCGGAGTAGTGCTCGGCACTCAGAACTTGGCACTATCATATCAAAAATGGCAATATTTCGCTTATTTTATCCAAAGATTTAAAATTATCGTGCTCAACATTGTGCTCTATGCGCTCGTGAAGCCATGTGGTATGATAGGGTATGTGGAAACCATAAGCGCCTAAAGATAAAACGGGTAAAACATCAGATTTTAAGGAATTGCCAATCATTAAAAACTCATTGGGCTGAATATCCAAATGTTTTATGAGTTTTTTATAGTCATTTTCCTTTTTCTCGCTCATGATTTCGATATGGTGAAAATAATGGTCAATTCCCGATTTTTTCAATTTTCTCTCTTGGTCGAGCAAGTCACCTTTAGTCGCTACCACCAACCGATAATGCCCCGATAATTCTTTTAAAACCATTTCAACATCGTCCAATAGCTCAATTGGTTTTTCTAAAAGCTCTTTTCCGAATTGTACAATTCTTTCAATCACCTTTAAATTCAGCGTATTTTCAGAAATACGAATGGCGGTTTCCACCATGCTCAAAATGAAGCTTTTAATGCCATATCCATAAAGGTGAAGATTACTCATTTGAGTTTTAAAAAGTTCTTCCGAAACCGAATGGCTTGGCAGATAATCCTCCAATAAAGCACAAAACTTATGTTCTATTTCTTGAAAATAAGGCTCATTCACCCACAATGTATCATCTGCATCAAATGCAATTACTTTTAAATTCATATTTAAATTGTTTTTTATTAATAGTTTATCACCCATCACTTATCACTTTCATACCCCCTCAGTATTTTCTCTTTCAAAATGGCTTTTTTCTCATTGGGAATAAAAGCATGTTCAATCGCTTCTAAATTACATTTTAAAAAATGGTCTTTTTTCCAATCAAATACCTTTTCAAGCGTCTGATATTCACTATTCAATGTCACATCTGAAATCGTGCGGGCATCTGTATTGATGCTCATCGATATGCCTTTTTGATATATTTTATCAGCTGGGTGGTTTTCGATGGTGTCAATGACATTGGTTTGAACATTGCTCGTGGGGCATATTTCAAGGTGAATATCTTCTTTTTTTAAAAAATCCAACAACTTTTCATCCTCCACACTTCGCACGCCATGACCAATTCGAGATGGGTGAAAATGTTTTAAAGTCTCCCAAATACTTTCAGCTCCTTTCGCTTCGCCAGCGTGGGCGGTACAATGGATGCCTTTTTCACGAGCAAATTCAAAAGCTTTTATGTGGTTATCAACTGGAAACCCTGCTTCGTCGGCAGCAATATCAAAACCCACAACATGGGTATTTTTAAATTGCTCCACCAAATGCACTGTTTCCAAGCTTTGCACCTCGGAATAATGCCTTAAAGTACATAAAATAATGCCCACTTCTACACCCGTTTCATGGATACCTTCTTCCACGGCATCATTCACAGCATGTACAACTTCGGTAGGCGTCAAACCTTCGTATATATGTTGTAAGGGGGCGAAACGAATTTCAGCGTATATCACATTGTCTTTTTTAAGTTGGTAGAACAAATCAAGCGTTACCAAACGCAGTTGCTCCTTCGTTTGCATCAATTCAAAACCCTTGATGGCGCGGGTGATATAATCCGCCAAATCGCTGCATTTGGGCGGTGCTATGAAAGATTCTTGAAACTCCGCCAACGTGATTTCGGGCTTCAATTGCTTCACCACATCGTAGCTGAGTGAGCAATCGAGGTGCAAATGCAGTTCTATTTTAGGCAATTTGGAATAATCCATATCTTGATTTTATTTTTTACATTGTCCCTTACTTCCGTTAAAAGCGAAAATACTGAGGGGGTAGCAAAAATAAAAAACCAAATGCCAATCATTTAAATAAAATAAGTATTTTTACTTTTAGACAAATTCAAATCTTCAATCTATGGCAACAAATCGAAAAATCAATTATGAACTTATTATCAGTATGTCGGCGGTACTGATGTCCTTTATTGCAGTAATTGTGTCTATCCAACAGACTAAAATAGCGAGAGAACAGCAAAAAGCGGGTATGTGGCCTCATCTCGAAACGTTCAACACCCATCCAGATTCTACTTTATACACTTTCGTGGTTTCCAATCAAGGAGTTGGACCCGCAATTATTAAAAAATGTGAAATTTACATTCAAGATACAATTTACAGAGACTTTCAAGGAATTTTAAATGATTATCAATTCAGTGGGCTTTACTCCAATATTAGGAAGGATAAAATCATTCAAGCAGGTCAAAATTTTGAAATGATTAAAATCACTGGATCTAAAGATATGTATAAGTGGTTTAAAATTCAAGGGGAGTACATGAAAGGTATCAAAATTCAATATGCTTCTATCTATGGCGATTGCTGGGAAATCTCTTACGGTTTTAATAAAGAAACTGAAACCAATAGCCTTGGAAAATGTGGTAAAAACCTTGGCAATTAGGTGTTTTACTGAGGGGGTAAGTAGTTAGTCTACTTGGTTCTTTAGAAAACCCGTGTCGCCGCTTTACGGCATGTACGTTATACACATCTTTTTTGATTAAAATGACCTCATTAGAGGTCGAAGAATTGTAGGAAGTAAAATAAAA
>JANPHO010000565.1:0-3026 GCA_031424515.1 Saprospiraceae bacterium | reverse complement strand
GGAATGATTGGTTTTTCAGCCGGTGCGGGTCTTACAATGCACTCGACGCTGCACTCTAAAACGATGAAACTGGCATTTATTGGACCCATATACGGTGGCATGGGACCCGTCGAAGTGCCGAAGAATGCGCCACCGATGTTTAATGTTATTGCCAGCGATGATTTTCTATTCAAAGGTCAGTTTGGTGTTATTGATTCTTGGTTCAAGGCAGGCATTCCTGTTGAGTTTCATCTTTACCAAAATGGTGGTCATGGATTTGGTTTGGGTAACCCCAATCGTACGAGTAATCGTTGGTTTGATGCATTTACCCATTGGTTGGATGTAAATGGTTTTCTTAAAGCCAAAGCAGGTAAGTAATGAACTAGTCGAGATAACTTGGTTCAATTCCGAGTTTCAGAATTGAACCAAGTGTACTGTACTGAAATAACTTGACAGCTGCCTACGGCAAATTTGTTTAAAATAAATTAAAAAAAGTTAAAAATTTTGTTGTTGTTGTTTGTTTTTATTGAATTTATTGACCCCAAGAACTTGCACCTGCGGTGCAGGCTCTTGGTCACTCATTGGGCTTTCCCTCTTGACTTTGAAACGATATTTCTTCCATCTTTTAGGAATTTCGCCCGTCATTTTATGTGCTTTTGAGGGTGTCAAATTTTTGATTGTAAAAAATGACGGATTTTACCCTAAATATTTAATTAAACACTTAATCAATGTATTAGGTATACCTTGGCAACCTTATGTTTATTCAGCATAAGTCCCATTATCGACACGAATTAAAGATGTTATAACCCGCACTTGATTCGTATTGAATTCGAGTAGTATCCGAATAAAATCCGTTTAAAGCGCACTATGTTCGGATATAGTGCGCTTAGTTGGTATTTTATTTATCTCTGAATTTCGACCTATAATTGCATTTTATGAGCAATATATGAGGTTTGTATGACCCTTATATTTGATAGAAAGATTAATTTTCTGAGAGGAGTCATAAAAGAGCGTTAATTAATTGGCTAATTTGTGGCTAATTATTAGCTAATTAATAAAATAATTGGCTAAATTGTGGCTAAATTTAATAGTCTAAAATATGGAATCGAAACTTCAATTTGACTTTACCACCCAACAATCGATTCTTCGGAAAATAGCGTTCATTGATGCCTTTCAGGGCCGGTGGCAGATAGAGCAACTCGACGAAAAATTGTTTTTAAGACAATTAAAAACCGAAGCTATGTTAGAGAGTACGGGGTCATCTACTCGTATTGAGGGTTCCACTTTAACTAACAACGAAGTAGAATCCGTTTTGAAGAATATAAAGGTTTCGCAACTCAAAACGCGGGATGAACAGGAGGTTATCGGTTACTATGAAGTATTAACTTTGATAATGGAGAATTTCGCATCCATACCGCTATCTGAAAATTACATTTCCCAATTACATGGACAACTACTACGGCACAGTGAAAAAGATGAACGCCATCGAGGCGGATATAAAAATCTAAGTAATCAAGTTGTAGCGGCTTCCCCAGGAGGAACACAAAAAATTGTATTCAATACAACAGCTCCCCACCTCACTCCCATGTCAATGCGTGATTTGGTTGATTGGACAAATAAAACTTTTGAAAATGACAGTTTGCATCCATTATTAACTATTGCGGTTTTTGTCTATGAATTTCTATCTATTCACCCTTTTCAGGATGGAAATGGAAGATTGTCTCGGTTATTGACAACGCTTTTACTTTTGAATAAGGGTTATGATTTTGTGCAATATTGTTCATTTGAAAACCTAATTGAAGAACGAAAAAAGGATTATTATCGCAGTCTAATGGATGGGCAACAAAAGCGAGGGCAATCAGATGAGACAATAGAAAAATGGTTAATCTTCTTCTTAGATGGCCTTATCAAGCTTACTCAACAACTTACAGAAAAACGAGAGCAGTATAAAGCACTAAAAGGGTATTTGAACGAACGCCAAAAGCACCTAATAGACCTTATAAAAGAAAATAAATCAGTACAGATTTCAGATCTAACCCAATTGATACCGACAATATCACGAGCCACGCTCAAAAATGATATAGCCCTTTTAGTACAAAGGCGGATACTCATTTCAGTGGGTAAAGGGCGAGGTGTTCGGTATTTTGTATCACAAGGCAATATATAGTCAACACCTGATAAGGTAGATACATTGAGAAGTGACAAAAAACGCTATGCAGATTTTCTGCATAGCGTTAGGGCGTTTTAGAATTACTTTACTTGAGCAGAACCTGAGCAGAAGAATCCTTCTTCTTATCAAGTTGTTTGTTGTTAGCGTCAGCTGCTGTAAGTTTCTCAATTATTTCATTGAGGCTTTTAATGTGGGTGTAAACGGCAATTGCTATAATAATAGCAATTATTAATACTGTTTTGAATACTGGGGGTGTCATGAGATTGAAATAGGTTTTAATGTAATAAAATTAGGATTTCTACGTAAAAATTGAGTGAGTGTGAGTACCTTGAAAGATGATTTTTGGTTTTCAAGTGTAACAGCCAAACAGGCGTGTAAAAGTGGTTCTGCCTTTAAAGGCTTGAGAGCATAGATTTGCTCTAGAAAGGAAATCGTTTGCTTATACCCTTGTTCTGACATCCAATGTGGAAGCAGGCCACCTTGCATTTTAGATAAGGTAGCATTCTCCACTTTATATTGCCTGATTACCTCTGATTGCTCCAGCAAACGTTGTTTGATATTTTTATTCTCGGTAGAAACTTTGATAAGCTCTTGGTTTAAGAGAACATCCGATTTCTGTCCTTTGTCTGCTTGGAGTTGTTTTTCAAGAAGTCCTACTTCGCTCTCTAGTTCAAAGACCCTTTGACGGAGAGACTCTAGTGCAACATCTATTAAATAACATAGTAATTAAGAGTAGCAAGGTTTTCCGCCGTAATTCCATTTGAATGGTTTAGAAAGTACAGCGTTGAAATATTGAATAAATTGCATCAATCGTTCAGCAAGCTCTTGTTTAGACTTAAAGCTACCCCTCCGAATGACTTTTCGAGCCAGAATACCA
>JANPHO010000564.1:0-18466 GCA_031424515.1 Saprospiraceae bacterium | reverse complement strand
TTTTTTAAAATTTTAAAAAAAATATTTTCCAATTTGTCCGATTCTTTCAAACCCGTTAGTCTTTAAGGCGAATTGAAACAAATTTTTTACCTTTTTAAAAATTAAAAAATATGGAAAAGTACATGTTGATTTTTCGCAACACGAAGACAACCGAAGCAGAATTTCAAAAATTGTCACCCGAAGCGATGCAAGCAGAATTGGACAAATGGGGACAATGGATTGGCGGCATCGCTGCTCAGGGCAAATTGGTAAGCACCGATGCCTTAGACAACACAGGCAAAATTGTGAAAGGCTCCAAACACGTGGTAACTGATGGCCCCTTCGTAGAAAGCAAAGAATTGGTCAGCGGGTTTCTGATTTTATCGGCTGAAAGTATTGATGAAGCCATTGAGCATTCAAAAGGTTGCCCTATTTATGAGATTGAGGGCTCGGTTGAGATACGCCCATTGATGAATTTTGGATAGATTGGGTGAGCAATTCAACACAATCTACCCCCTCAGTATTTTCGGCATTTTATCCAATATTTTGTTAATTGCTTTATCGTAAATTCTCTTTTAATGAAAAATGTCATACAGTTTTCGCTTTTATTTTTTTCAATAATAGCCTGTAATAATAACAAAACAACTGGCTCAGACAATGCCCATAATGCAATCATAAAACAGTATTTCGAATATTTCAATCAACACGATTGGCAAAATATGGCGAATATGTACTCAGAAGTGGCAGACTTCAAAGACCCTTCGTTAGGTAAAGGTGTTGTGAAACAGACACACGCTCAAATTATTGAAAAATACACTGAAATGAGCAAAACTTTTCCAGATGTGAGAGATGAAGTTCAGCAAGTGTATTCCTCAGATGAAAAGCATATCGTTGTAGAGTTTATTTCTAAGGGTACTGCGCCCGATGGCTCAAAATTTGAGCTGCCCATTTGCACCATTTTTACGATTGAAAATGGTAAAATCACTAAGGATTTTACTTACTATGATAATTCTAATTGAAAAATGACCGAGCAAAAGCCCGTCTCTCAAATAGTTGACCATCTTTTTCGACATGAGTCGGGAAAGATGGTTGCTGTTTTGACAAAATTCTTCGGTTTAGAGCATGTACAATTAGCGGAGGACATTGTTCAAGAAACGCTTTTGACGGCTTTTGAAACGTGGAAACTCAAAGGCGTACCTGATAATCCACAGGGCTGGCTGTATCAAGTTGCTAAAAATCGTATTTTAACCCACTTGAAACGAGAGCAGAATTTTCAAAAGAATATTGCGCCCAATCTGACCTATTCTATTGAAAATGAATCACTTATTCAAAATAAATTGGATGATTTTTTTCTTGAAAATGAAATAGAGGATGCACAATTACGTATGATGTTTGCTTGCTGCCACCCCTCAGTATCAACCGATTTACAACTGATTTTGATACTTAAAACTTTGTGTGGATTAAGCATAAAAGAGATAGCTGCGGCACTTTTAAGCAATGAAGATACCGTTGCCAAACGCCTTTATCGAGCCAAAGAAAAAATCAAACAAGAGGGTTTTGCATTAGAAGTGCCCGTTGGGGCAGCTTTGGTTGAAAGGCTGGATGCCGTGTTGAAAGCGATATATTTACTTTTCAATGAAGCCTATAAATCAACTTCAACGGATAGCGTTATCCGACAAGATTTGAGTGATGAAGCGCTTCGGCTTGGGGCTATTTTGATTTCGAGACCTCTCAGCCTGCCTAATCGGCAGACAGGTATTGAAGGTTATAATATGCCTAAAATCAATGCTTTAATGGCATTAATGTGTTTTCATGCAGCCCGTTTTGATAGTCGATTGGATGAAGCGGGCAATATCATTTTACTCGAAAATCAAGACCGTTCACTGTGGAATTCTTTTTTAATCAATAAAGCCTATTCCTTTTTTAAAGCCTCATCGGAAGGTACCGAGCTGAGCGAATACCACATTGAAGCTGCCATCGCTTCGTATCACGCCCGTGCTGAAAGTTTTGATAAAACCAATTGGCAAGCGATATTTTACTGTTATAATTTGCTATATTCCATCAAGCCGACATCCGTTGTTGCCTTCAATAGAGCCATTGCAAAAGGTTATTCCGAAGGTGCACAAGCTGGAATCGAAGCCTTATTGGATGTTAATGACCTCGATAAAAGCCATTTTTACCACACCGCATTAGGCGATTTTTATCATAAAAATGGGCAAAATGAAAAGGCGAAATTAGCCTATAATTTAGCTTTAAAATTTGTGGTTTTAAAAGCGGAAATGAAGGTTATTATGGATAAAATTAAAAAATTGGCATAATTCGCCCTCTATTGTCTAAAGTCTAATCTCTAAAAATCTATTAAAATGCTGCCTTTCAAAAGTATTTTAAACCTGCAAAAAAACGCTAAAACACCGCTTTTTCTCCAGATTGCCAATGGATTGACGGAGAATATAAAAGCGGGCATCATTCCTAAAGGCACGAAGTTACTCGGCACTCGGGCAATGGCTGAAACGCTCGATGTCCATCGCAAAACGGTAGTCGCCGCTTATGATGAAATGATAGCGCAAGGATGGCTCGAAACACAAGCCTCAAAAGGCACTTTTATAAGCCTGAAAATACCCGAAGTCAAACCCATTTCATTGGATAAAATTGGTTTTAAAAATGACTTTAAAACTACTACGGGCTTCACTTTTCATAAAAGTACCATTTTGAATCGCCCCGTACTGAGGGGGTCTTCGATGTTGGGTTTTGATGATGGCTCGCCCGATGTAAGGCTGGCGCCATTGGATGAATTGGCGAGAGCGTATCGCACCGTTTTAAAAAAAGGCTATAAAAAGGAAATGCTTTTTTACAGCGATACCAAAGGGGAAATGTCGCTTCGTGAAGCCATGGTTGACTACCTCAGAGACAGTCGTGGATTGAATGTCACCGTTGATAATGTGATGATTACGCGGGGCAGCATGATGGCGATTTACCTCACTGTCCAGACGGTGGTGAATATGGGCGATAATGTAATTGTGTCAGAGATTGGTTATGGCTCATCCAATATGATTTGTAAAAACAGTGGTGCCAATCTACTTTCGGTTGGCGTAGATGAAAATGGCTTAAAAACGGATGAAATAGAGGCTTTATGTCAAAAAAAGCCTATCAGATTGGTGTATGTCACGCCACATCACCATTACCCTACGACTGTAACTATGAGTGCTGAAAGGCGGATGCACTTACTCCAATTGGCTGAAAAATATGGTTTTTGCATCCTCGAAGACGATTATGACTACGATTATCACTACTCCAGCAGCCCCATTTTGCCGTTGGCGAGCATTGATACTGAGGGGTATGTGGTGTATGTGGGTTCGTTGTGTAAAACGATTTCACCCGCTTTGCGCATCGGTTATATCGTTGCGCCATCGGAGTTGATTGATGAAATGGCTCAATTGCGCCGCATAGTTGACCGACAAGGAGACAATATTTTGGAAGCCGCCATTGCCGAACTTTTTCGAGAAGGCGATATAAAACGGCTTTTAAAAAAAGCACAAAGAGCCTATCACAAACGCCGTGATTTATTTTGTGAAATGCTAAAATCAGAATTAAACGATGTGATTCATTTTAAAAAACCCAATGGCGGCATGGCGGTGTGGGCACAATATAACCCCTCAGTATCACTGTCTATTTTAGCACAAAAGGCATTAAAAAAGGGTTTAAAAATTAGTGATGGCTCTACTTACAATCCCGATGGCATTCATCTTAATGCTGCTCGTATGGGTTTTGCAGCTGTGAACGAGGAGGAAATTGAGAGAGGGGTTGGGATATTGAAGAGTGTGATTAGAGGTTTATCCTCACATTAAAACTTAACTTTTAATATTGCTACAACTTCCTTATTTTTGTACAAAATGAATTAAAAATGTTAGCAACTATTGAATTGCCAAATAATAAAAATGAAGTCGCTTTCATATTAGAAGTCTTGAAAAGACTCAATGTTCGCATCGTGAATGACAATAATGATGAACAGCTTGATGAAAACACAATCGAGGAACATTCTGCAATCTTGAAGGATAGACGCGCTTCTATGCAATCTGCGGATGCCCAATATTTCACTTGGGAAGAGGCGCAACAGATATTAGCAAACCGAAAAACCGCTAAATAAATCCTCTCAATAAAACCTTATTTTTGGAACATCTTATTCAACATTCAAACTCTATTCAAAATGAAAAAAGCTTTTACATTTCTATTCTTATTATCATTCTCACTTCTTATAGCTCAGAACAGCGATTCATTGACAATCAATGAAGCCTATAATTTTTCCGTTGGTGATACTTTTCGATATAATGTCTATGATTTAGGTGTAGCTATGTCCCGATTCAAACCACAACAAATCGTCATTAAAGAAAAAAAAGTCGATTCTATCGGTAAAATGATTACCTACATTCGACAGAAAGAAGAGGCATATCTTGTACAAACAGGCAATCGCACTTTCAAATCGGTTTTCAATGATTTCACTGATATATTAAGGGTTGAAATGTCAAATGAAAAAGTAAAAACGCCCAAATGTCCAGCCAATATTTCGCCTTATTGTTGGGATAGTATCAAACTTGATTATGGTGGTAGAAAGACTTTAAAACATGAATATAATGCCTTTTTTGCCGAGTTTGGCAAAGAACATTACTCTCAAGGTTTAGGAAGAACACGCTTATGGTTTTCGGGACCAGATGGTAAATACAATGAAGTTTCTTTACTCTATTATAATAAAAATGGTCAAAATTGGGGAAATTATTCCAATGAAATTGCTACCGCACGCAAGAACATTACGCCCTTGAAAGTACGTGAAGTATATGATTTTGAAGTAGGTGATGTATTCATTTATGAGAAAAAAGGGTTCTTTAGCCCTATGAATTCTACATTAACTACAAGATACGAGCGGAGAACAATTCAAAGCAGAAGTAATACTGGAAACTCAATCATGTACACTTATAAAAATGAGTCTGCTAATAAAGATACTTTATATAAAGTGACTACAATAATTGACACCCTCAGAGTAACAGATTTGGATTCTTTAGCAATCAGTAAAGTAAAGCCCCAGAATATTTTCACCTTAAAAACTTATAATTCAGACTCATATTCTAAGTTTTATGATTCAAATAGAGATATGAACAGTAGGTATTTGGTATGTGATTGTTTTGATTTTAGCTATAGTCTTTCCGTCGCTAAAGGCTTAGGTATCGTACTGGAAGAGCCTTATTTTCCACTTGTAGATAAATTAATCTACTTTAAAAAAGGCAGTGAAACATGGGGGACGCCCGTTGATTTTTCTACTTCCATCAATACCCCCTCAGTATCAGCATCGAAAATCATTCTTTCTCCAAATCCAACAAGGGATTTTATAAACATTGAAACTGATGTTTTATTCAATAAAATTCAAATAGTGAATATTAATGGTCAGCCTGTCTATTCTACGAATAATGAGAGTGTCGCTAACGTTTCACAACTTCCAAATGGCGTTTATTTTTTACAAATTTTCGTTGATAACGAATTAAAAGGCGCACAAAAATTCATCAAATTCAAGTAAATCATTTAAAGAGATGATTATAAAAGTTAGATATTTTGAAGAAAAATAACCTTCCTCTCTAACTCGTATGATCACTCACAATCAACCATTTCCCATTTATTTTCTTAAAAATCAAGGTAAAATATCCGCCAATGTCACCTTTTTCGGGGCGAGTCAAATGCCATTTTCCGAGTAGCCAACAGGTATTTTTGGAATGAAAATCCATTTTTAAAATATCAAATTTCAGCGCACCCATTGTGGCACGGTCGGGATAGCGTTTTTTATAGTTATTGAAAGTGGATTGCCAGCCATAAGTGATGCCATTGCTGCCAATGAACATCAACGAATCAGATTTCCAATAGCCTTCCATAAAAGCTTCAATATTGCCATTAGTCCAATCATTGGCTTGCTTTTCCATGAGATTTGATATGCTCATTTTATCCTTTTCTGATTGTGCGTGAGATAAAGCAATGTTAAAAATCAAAAGGCTTAAAATCAAAGATACACGTTTCATTATAGCTATTTTTAAAATGTGACTACCCCTCAGTATTTTGGAAATTTTAAGAGGAGATAAATTTCAATGGTCAATTGGGGCATAAAATAAAATTAAAAATTGTTTTACGATATAATTTAAAATTATATTTTGAATGAACAATTTTACAACCGATTTCAAGAACAAATTACCTATCTTTGTGTTATATTTTCACTTTTTTCTGAAAATTTTACACAAATCAAATTACCCAATTTTTATTCCTGGAATTATAAAAATGAACGAAGTTTTGAATTCGACATCCATCTCAACTGAGAACCTAGAACTGATACGTCAGTCAGCACACGCTTTTGCAGAAACACATATCCGTCCACATGTAATGGAGTGGGATGAAACCCAAGAGTTCCCGATGGAATTGATGCATCAGTTGGGTCAACAGGGCTTTTTAGGCGTATTGATACCCGAAGAATACGGTGGCTCTGGTTTGGAATATCAAGCATATGTAACGATTATAGAAGAGATTGCGAAAGTTTGTGGCTCTATTGGCTTGAGTGTAGCAGCGCATAATTCATTGTGTACCAATCATATATACATGTTTGCCAATGAAGAACAACGCCACCGTTGGTTGCCAAAATTAGCTTCGGGCGAATGGATAGGTGCTTGGGGATTGACAGAAGCAAACACTGGCTCGGATGCGATGCGGATGCAGTGTGTGGCAATTCAAGATGGCGATTATTGGGTAATTAACGGTACAAAAAACTGGATTACGCACGGCAAATCGGGTCATGTGGCTGTCGTTTTGGCTCGTACTGGCGAATTATTGGACTCAAAAGGCATCACAGCATTCGTGGTAGAGCGTGGTACTGAGGGGTTTTCGGCTGGTAAAAAAGAGAACAAATTGGGTATGCGGGCGAGTGAAACGGCGGAAATGGTTTTCGATAATTGCCGCGTACACAAAAGCAAAATATTGGGCGAAATCGGACAAGGTTTCGTGCAAGCGATGAAGATATTAGATGGTGGGCGTATCTCAATTGCTTCGCTCTCGTTGGGCATAGCAAAAGGTGCGTACGAAGCGGCAGTAAAATATTCAAAAGAGCGCCATCAATTCGGGCAACCCATCTCAAATTTTCAAGCAATCAGCTTCAAATTGGCAGATATGGCTACGCGCATACAAGCAGCGGAGTTATTGACTCGCCAAGCCGCTGACCTTAAAAACAACGGTAAAAAACTCACAAAAGAAGCCGCAATGGCTAAATATTACGCTTCGGAAGTGGCTGTATGGGCAAGCAATGAAGCCGTCCAAATATTCGGCGGATACGGCTATACAAAGGATTTTCCAGTTGAAAAATTCTATCGTGACTCTAAGTTGTGCACCATCGGAGAAGGCACTTCAGAAATTCAAAAAATCGTCATTGCAAGAGAAATATTGAGATAACAAATACATGTCGCTTCTTTGAGCGATAACAGGTTTAATTTCTTAAATAATGCGTAAAATTTTGATTTACAAAGTTTTACGCATTATTTTTAAAAGTAAAATATAGATATGGATAAGCCTCTCTACGTCATCGAACCTTTTAAACAAGGCATGGATAGTTGGTTGATATTTTCAATAGCGATTGCTGTTTTTTCAGCAATGGGTTATTATTATTTCAAACAAAATAAGACACTTGATTATAATCGAAGGAATATAATGACCTTGTTATTCAGCTTTTTTGCGGTCATCGCGTTGGGCGTAGTGGGGTTGAAACTCTATTCGAAATGGCGAATTCAACCTGTTGAAATATACAACAATCGCATCAAAACGCCTTATGGAGAAGCCCCCCTCAGTAATATCATCGATTTTTATATCAAAATGGAGAGAAAAGAGAAGCCCATGCAAGTCAATATGGCGCAGGATTCTGCTCATTATTTTTTCATTATCGAAAGAAATAGCAAAACCCACGTTTTATCTGAAGGCGATTATCCGATTAAAGAGGTCATGGATAAACTGAATGATGTGATGGGGTATTAACGTGATTGGTGATTGGTGATTGGTGATTGGTGATTGGTGATAAACGCATTTTGGGTAATTAAAAAGGGTAAACTGTATGTACAATTTACCCTTTTTAATTTATTAACTTACTGAATATCAATTGATTGTAACATTCTTCTTCAATACTGAAGTGAAAGTTTTCAACTCAACGGCATAAGTGCCTTTTGGATATTTAGAAAAGTCAATTTCATAGATTGTATTCACTGGTAATTGCCATAGGGTTTCATCTTTAAAGATAATTTTCCCTTCTGTGTCTTTCACGGCTACGCTGCTTAAGTTAACATTGATTTTTTCAAAATCAACGTAAATCATGCGGTTTTCACCATCAGTAAAAATAGACCAATCTCTTGGGCTTTCAGAATTTTTACTTGATTCACTCGCCGAGCTCGTGTTGATAGACAATAATTGTGCTTTTAGGGAAGAGTTAGACATGCATGCGATAACAATCGCACATAAGAAAGTTTTTTTCATCAAGAGATTATAAATTTTAGTTATATTGTAAGAGATTCTACTTAGTTTAAATGTTATTGTGTCCACAAATTTAGGCATTTACTTTTGATAATAAAAAAAATTGCAATATGATAACTCGTAATTAAAATTACGTAAGCTATAACGGCACTTTTAAAAAATTATTATCTGATACTACAAAAAAAAACAATAAATATTTGCTTTGGGATTTTCACTCTTTTACCACACAATTTAAGACATCCAATATATTATTGTAAGTTTTAGGACTGTCTGTCAAAAATTGGGATAAATTCACCCATTCGGCTTTTTCGATATCTTCTGAATACTGAGGGGTAAGTTGCCAATCCAAGGTATCCATTTTGAACCAGTAGGTCTTTTTAAGAACCCTTTTCTCTTTATGGATATAAGTATGATAGGTATTTATGAGATGGTCGGATAAGGTAATATTGACCAAACCTGTCTCTTCTTGAACTTCTCTAATGGCTGCTTCTTCAGGCACCTCACCTTTTTCAATTTTGCCTTTCGGTAAATCCCAAAAGCTGAGCCTGTAAATAAATAATACTTCTTTTTTTTCATTAAAAACGACACCTCCTGCCGCTTCAATAGTCTTGAACAGAGAAGTAAAATCGTGCCATATTTCATCTAAATTATTGTGAAAAATAACAACTTTATGGTATCTCTTCGATTTTTCAAGTAAATCAATGTAATTATGTAAAAATTTCTTTTTACCTAAATATTTAGTAACCAATATATTATCATCATTTTTCCATTCTGGCAATACCCCCTCAGTATTTATTAGAATCAATGGTGTCTCGTTGATAAAAACTTTATACATTTGCAAAATTTTTTTTTAAAGCTTGATATGAGGAGGATTATCCGAAAAATAATTTCCTTTGTGACAGGTAATTAATTGATTTTTCACAGACAACCCATTTTTAAAAATGACTATTGCACAAGAAGTAGCTAAGAATTTACTGCAAATAAACGCTGTTAAATTGAGTCCACAAAATCCTTTTACGTGGGCATCGGGAATTAAGTCTCCTATTTATTGTGATAATCGCATTACCCTTTCCTATCCCGCCGTTCGAGATTTCATCATTCAGGCTTTTGTTGAAAAAGCACAAGAGTTTGAGCCGTTTGATATTGTGGCAGGAGTTGCCACGGCAGGCATTCCCCACGGCGCTTTGATAGCCGACCGGATGAAAAAACCGTTTATTTATATTCGTGAAAAAGCGAAATCACATGGTCGTCAAAACCAAATTGAAGGGGTGGTTACTGAGGGGGCAAGAGTTTTAGTGATTGAGGACTTAATATCCACGGGAGGCAGCAGCATTAAGGCGGTAGAAGCTGCAAGAGAAGCGGGATGTATCGTGGTCGGCGTTTTAGCTATTTTCAGCTATGGTTTTGAAAAGGCTCATACAGTTTTTAGTGAAGCCAATTGCCCATTTGATACTCTATCGAATTACGATATTTTAATTACACAAGCCATTGAAAATCAATATGTTAAACCCGACGAGTTGGCTACCTTACAATCATGGCGCGTTTCGCCTGAAACATGGCAAGCTGATTAACGTATGAAAATGACGTGTTGAGCATTTTATTTTAACTTTGCACATAAGATTTTATGACATATTTTGTTTTTAACAAAAAATAAAATTGTATTTTGTACCCTATTTAGTACTGTCAAAAAATCAAATTGAATATCCAGAGTATGAAAAAATGATACGCCCTTGCGTAGCTATTTTTAAATCTGAAATCCAAAACTTTAGATGAGCGTAATAACGAGTACTTCAGAACAATTTCTTTATCAATACTTGAACAATGCTTCACCAACAGGATTTGAAGCACCAGGTCAAAAACTTTGGCTTGACTATATTCGACCATTCATAGATGAGTGGCACCTCGATAATTATGGAACCGCCTACGCTGTTATCAACCCCGGCAAACCTTATCGCGTGGTGATTGAGGGTCATGCTGACGAAATTTCGTGGTTTGTGAACTATATCAGTGATGATGGTTTCATACACGTTATCCGAAATGGTGGCTCTGACCAAATCATTGCTCCATCCAAACGCGTAAATATCCATACCAAAAAAGGCATCGTAAAAGGTGTTTTTGGCTGGCCTGCTATTCACGTCAGAACGGGTAAAGATGCCAATATAATACCCGAAATATCCAATATTTTCATTGATACGGGCGCTAAAAACAAGGAAGAAGTGACCTCAATGGGCATCCATGTGGGTTGCGTCATTACTTACGAAGATGAATTAATTCAGCTCAATAACAACTTTTATTGTGGTCGAGCCTTGGATAATCGCATTGGTGGTTTTTGCATTGCAGAGGTAGCACGTCTTTTAAAAGAAAATAAAATAGAATTGCCATATTCGCTTTATATCGTCAACGCCGTTCAAGAAGAGGTGGGTTTAAGAGGTGCTGAAATGATAGCTAACACCATAAAACCCCATGTCGCCTTGATTACAGACGTTTGTCACGACACGGGCACACCTTTAATGAACGCTAAAACGCAAGGCGATATAAAATGTGGCAAAGGACCAAGCCTCAGCTATGCCCCCTCAGTACACAATAAGTTTTTAGACCTCATTATCGATACTGCGACCGAAAAGGAAATACCTTTCCAACGCCAAGCAGCCAGCCGCACAACGGGAACTGATACGGATGCTTTTGCGTATTCCAACGGCGGTGTCGTATCTGCCCTTATTTCACTGCCTTTGCGTTATATGCATACAACCGTGGAAATGGCGCATAAAGACGATATTGAAAATGTGGTTCGTTTGATGTATGAAACCTTACTGAAAATTGAAGAAAATCATAATTTCAAATACTTTTAAGTAACTGTGGTACCGCTTTGAGAGGTGCCACGGTTTGAACTTTATAAAAAAAGCCTTGCAGAACAGCAAGGCTTTTTTTATAAAAAATACTCCTTTTTATGAAAACTGCGAACCCACATTCTTCTTCACATTTTCATTTTCTTTTTTAATATCCTGTTCCTTGGATTTTGGATAAATCAAAAGCACATTATCATCATCCACAATTATCAAATCATCGACCCCCCTCAGTATAACAAGCTTTTCATTCGGTACTCTGACAAAACAATTGGTGGTTTCGCTTGCGACTACATGTTTTCCTTGAAAAACATTACCAGATTCATCTTTTTCGGATTCCAAATACAAGGCACCCCAGGCACCCAAATCCGACCAACCAAAATCACAAGGGATTGTATAGACATTATCTGCCTTCTCCATCACTGCATAATCTATTGAAATAGAAGGAGTTGTGGGATAAAACTGATTGATAAAAGCTTTTTCATTAACCGTATTATACACATCACCACCCTTTTCAAAAATAGCGTGAATATCTGAAGAGTTTTTCTTAAAAGCTTTCAAGAGCGATTTTACACTCCAAATGAAAATACCTGCATTCCAAAGATAATTGCCCGCCGCCACAAACTCTTTGGCTTTATCCAGTTGCGGTTTTTCAGTAAAACTTTTTACTTTAAAAATACCGTCTTTATTTGCGTCATTTTTATTGAATTGGATATAACCATAGCCCGTATTGGGGCTTGAAGGCGTGATACCCAAAGTCATAAGCGCATCATTATTTTGGGTAAAAGCAAGCGATTTTTCAATATTTCTCAAAAATTCCGCCTCATTCACGATTAAATGGTCAGACGACGCCACCACAAAACTCGCATTAGGATTCAAATTATGCAATTTAAACGCCGTAAACGCCAAGCACGGAGCCGTATTATTGCGGCTTGGTTCAGCCAATATTTGATTATCCGTCATGTCGGGAAGTTGCTCCTTCACCAAATCAATGTACATATCATTGGTTACGACGAATATATTCTCTTTTTTAATCAAAGGCAAAAACCGCTCATAAGTCAATTGCAACAAGGTTTTACCCGTTCCCAAAATATCGAGAAATTGCTTAGGCCTTGCTTCGCGGCTCGCAGGCCAAAATCGGCTACCTACCCCACCCGCCATAATGGCTACGTAATAATTAGAGTTCATATATTTTTGATGATTTCAGATTTCAAAATTTATCTTTTACTTCTTCTACTACACTTTTGATGCCTTCTTCAAGCGAAATTTTATGTTGCCACCCCATGCCATGTAGTTTTGAAACGTCCATCAATTTACGAGGCGTACCGTCAGGTTTGGAGGTATCTTGCTCAATTACGCCTTTGTAGCCCACTACTTTTTGCACCATTTTAGCCAAATCAAGAATAGATAAATCCACTCCTGTACCAATATTGACCAAACCCTCTTCATTAAACTCGTCCATTAAAAACAAACAAGCATCTGCCAAATCATCAGCATGAAGGAATTCACGAAGCGGCGAACCAGTTCCCCATAAAATTACTGAGGGGTCATTATTCTTTTTAGCCGTTAAAAATTTTCTGATTAAAGCTGGTAAAACGTGCGAATTTTGTAAGTCATAATTATCATTGGGTCCATACAAATTGGTAGGCATAACTGAGATAAAATTACACCCATACTGCGCCCTATATGCATCGCACATTTTGATACCCGCTATTTTAGCAATGGCATAAGGCTCATTAGTGGGTTCAAGCAAACCTGTAAGCAAATATTCCTCTTTAAGTGGTTGAGGCGCTAATTTCGGATATATACATGACGACCCCAAAAACATCAGCTTTTTCACGCCCGCTAAATAAGAAGAGTGAATGACATTGTTCTGAATCATGAGGTTTTCATACAAAAACTCACCTCTATATATATTATTGGCTAATATACCGCCTACTTTGGCAGCTGCTAAAAATACATAATCTGGTCTTTCTTTTTTAAAAAAATCGCTGACCTGAGTTTGGTTTCTTAAATCTAATTCATTGGATTTTCTGAAAATGATATTATTATATCCTTTTTTATATAACCCCCTCAGTATAGCCGAGCCTACCATCCCTCGATGACCTGCTACATAGATTTTGGCATCTTTTTCCATAAATTTTTAAAATAATTTGTTTAAACGGTATTTTGTTTAAGCCGTTGTTGACGTTTTTCAACTATGCGTTGTAAGATGAAACTCATTATCGCAGCTAAAAATATTACGATAAATAATAAAGGAAAGGTTCCTATGTTTCTGAATTTAAATACAAAAGCTATAAATGAAATAGTGGTCAGTACGAGCACTAAGGTAGATTGCATATGAGAAAGCCCAAAATCAACCAATAAATGATGTAAATGCAAGCGATCGGGTGAAAAAGGTGAACGCCCCCTCAGTATCCTGATAGTAAAAACCCGAGCAGTATCAAATAAAGGCAATATCAAAATGCCAATTGCTACTGCCGGCCCCGCTGGCACATAGAATGGTGAACCTTCCGAATGTTGATTAATTTCAATAAATTTGATAACTAAAATGGAACTGACAAGCCCCAAAAGCAAAGCCCCAGTATCACCCATGAAAATCCTAGCTGGAGTGAAATTATATTTCAAAAAAGCCGTTGTCGCGCCTGCCAACGCAAATGCCAAAATCGCTAAACTCAATTGATCCATAAAGTAAAACCAAGTTCCTAAAGTAACGGCAATTACACAGGTAACGCTACCCGAAAGCCCATTAATACCATCAATGAGGTTAAATGCATTGATGATAACAATTATTGTAAAAATCGATATTATCAAGGATGCCCACAATGGAATCTCTTCAATTCCAAAAAAACCATGTAAACTACTAATGCGAACGCCCGCTTTGAAAGCCAAAATTCCCGCAGCCATCATTTCACCTAATAGTTTTCGATACGGTGACATGGGTAAAATATCATCTTTTACGCCTATTAAAAATATAATAATGAATGCACAAAGCGTATATTGTAACTCGCCAAAAATGCCAAAAGGTGTCCAAAAAACTATTGAAAATATGGTACCTACAAAAATAGCAATCCCGCCTAACGATGGTGTGGAAACTGTATGAGAACGCCGCTCGCCCGGTTCATCGTACAAGTGTTTGACCTGCGCCAAGTGAATTATGGAGGGAATTATGAAATAACTGGGTATGAAAGCTGTAATAAAGCTTAGTAGGATTTCATACATTTTTTAATATTGTAAATGAGATAAAAATAAGTTTCAAAATTTTGATTCGTTTGGTTTAAAAGCTAAAAGTGTTGAAAGCGGATTTTAATAGATTGAATTTCAATTTTTTATATAACCATTAAAAATACAATGTTTATTAAATCTGCTTTTATCATATGCCTACTTATAGGCGGTTTATGCCACAAAAATATTAAAAATCTTCCATACTTTTCAAACCGTAAAAAGATAATTAAAGACCCATTTTAACGATAGCACCTTCCTTTAATAAATATCTTTCACCGCTTTCAGGGCATATGGCTATCTGACCCTCATTAAAATTTAAGCGATGTCCATATTCACCCACCCAACCGATGGGTTTTGATGGATTTCCTACCACAAGTTCATAAGGTTTTACATCCTTGGTCACTACCGTACCCGCACCAATAAAAGCATATTCTCCTATTTTTACACCACATATAATTGTCGCATTGGCACCTATTGACGCTCCTTTTGCCACGTGGGTTTTCATATATTCATTCTTGCGATTGATGGCACTGCGCGGATTGATAACATTGGTGAAAACTACTGAGGGACCTATGAAAACATCATCTTCGCACTTTACACCGGTATAAATAGAGACGTTATTTTGCACCTTTACATTATTACCTAAAACGACTTGTGGTGAAACGACTACATTTTGCCCAATGTTACAGTTCTTCCCAATGGTGCAGCCCTGCATAATGTGGCAAAAATGCCAAATTTTAGTGCCATCTCCAATTTCACAGCCTTCATCAATTATGGCTGATTCGTGTTGGTAGTATCTCTTTTCCATTTTTTATTTTTCAAAAAAAGATTTTACCCCCTCAGTAATATGGCTTAAAAGAGCCGTGTTTAATTCCGTATGCATAGGCAATGAAACAACTTCATCCGACAACCCCTCAGTAACGGGCAATTCTCCACCCTTCCAATATGGTGCGAAAGCCTCTTGTTTGTACAAAGGTACGGGATAATATATCATCGAAGGAATACCGAGCTGGGTGAGATGTTGCTGTAAAGCCTCCCTTTTTCCATTTTTCACGCATAATGTATATTGATGAAAAACGTGGGTAGAGTTGGGCTGACGAGCGGGAATTTCCAATCCTTTTATTTTTTTAAAAACCTTATCGTAATATGCGGCGGCTTTTTGTCGAGCGGCATTGTATTCATCAAGGTGTTTTAATTTCACATCTAAAATACCTGCTTGGATAGCATCCAAACGTGAATTTACTCCCACAACACAGTGATAATAACGAACAACTTGCCCATGATTCGCTATCAAACGTATTTTTTGAGCCAAATCATCATCATTGGTCATCAAAGCCCCACCATCGCCGTAGCAACCTAAGTTTTTGGAAGGGAAAAAAGAGGTACAACCAATGTCGCCAATTGTGCCCGTTTTCTTTTTTTCACCATTTTTAAAGGTATAATCAGCCCCAATCGCTTGCGCATTATCTTCGACGACGAATAAATTATGCTGTTTTGCCACTTCCATAATGGCTTCCATATCACAACTTTGACCGAAAAGATGGACTGGCACGATGGCTTTTGTGCGGGGCGTAATGGCGTTTTCCACTATTTCAGCGGTAATATTGAACGTTTTAGGGTCAATATCGACCATTATTGGCGCAAGTTGTAAAAGAGCAATTACTTCAGCGGTAGCCACGTACGTGAAAGCAGGGACAATCACCTCATCGCCCGGCTGTAAACCCAAAGCCATAAAGGCAATTTGAAGGGCATCCGTACCATTTGCACATGGAATAACGTGTTTGACAGAAAGATACTTTTCTAAGTTTTTTTGAAAAGAGGCAACTTGGGGACCTCCGATAAACATGGTCGTATCCACACAGGTGCGAATCGCGGTATCAACTTCTTTTTTTATCTTTTTATACTGACCCTTAAGGTCAACCATTTGAATGGATTCAGGTATTTTTTTAATTTCCATTGATACTATTTTCGATTGAAAACGGCTTAAATTCGTTCTCAATCATATCTCTTTACTCAATTTTTTTCAATAAATGTGCTTCAATATCTATCTGCAAGGAATAACCAGAATTGGTCAACTCTACCATAACCCGTTCTTTGCCTTGAACATTAATTAAACGACCTTTCAGACCCAATAATGGACCAAAAACCACTTCCACTAAATCCCCACTCGCTAAATAGTCTTTTTCAATGGCGGTCACCTCTATATTTTCGCCAATAAGTCGACGAATAAGATCAATTTCAGATTCAGGTATTGAAAGCAGATTTTGCCCAAATTTCAGAAAGCCATGTACATATTCCGTTTGGAGAACCTTAGCGTATTCATCTTTTTTAATTTTAACGAATACAAAACTATTGATAAGGGGTAATTCTACATGACGGATTTTGCTTGTATAACGTCTCGTCAAGTTGCGAATCGGCAAATAAGCGTTTATGCCGTAAAAGGTAAGTTGTTTGAGGGCTAATTTTTCACTTTTATATCGAGTATGCACCGCAAACCAGCGAGGTTCAGTATCACTCAAGTGGTTCTCATTTACTATTTTGGATGACATCTAGCTTAAGGTCTTTGTTAAAATTTAAGTTTAAGGTCATTCGTTTCTTTCAAGAATGACTTATTAAATAGTATGTTTTTCTGAAAAATCTACTTATCCTTTGACCACAATAACAATGGCATCGTGTCAAAACGAGCCAAGTCCACGCCACCAAATTCACTATCTTGATATATTACGTAGCGAATTTTGCGGCTCACCAGTTTCTCTGTTTTTTCAATCAAATTAATTAGATACGACTTATCAATATCGCCCACAAAAATTAAATCAATAATATTACTATCCGAGCCTTTTGAAAAATCGCCGATTAAAAATACCCTTTCAACCTTGCCCAATCGCTCAATCACGTTTTCAATGACATGGTCAAGTCCGACGTGTTTTAGCAAAATATTATGGATTTCTTGAAAAAGTGGATGCATGGTATTGGCTTGAAACATTTTTTTGTTGCCAATATTTTCAGATTTTAACATGCCTGCTTGCTCAAAACGATTGATTTCTACCCGAATAGCGTTCGTGGATTCACCAAACTCTGACTCCAACCCACGCAAGTAAGCTTTCGTATTGCTATTGAGAAAAAATTTCAATAACAATTTGACACGGGTTTTGGATGAAATCAATGCTTCAATCATTTACACAAATTTGAGTAGCAAAATTACTCAAATTTGTGTAAATTTTCATGTATTACTTCTTGAAATTAGTAACACCTTATAAAATTAATAAATACTTCACGTCCAGTTTCTCTTTCCTGACCATAAAGATTTGCATTTCAAAAACGCTCATCCACAAATTCACAGATAATATGACCTATTAAAATGTGCATTTCTTGAATATGCGCCGTTTTATCTGAGGGCACAATAATTTCGGCATCGCCCATACCCCTCAGTAGTCCACCGTCTCTGCCCAAAAAAAGAACGATTTTCAAGCCTTTTTCACGGGCTTTTTCCGCAGCTTTAATAATACTTGTACTATTTCCTGAGGTTGAAATGCCAATAAAAACATCACCTTCATTGCCCAAACCTTCAATCTGACGAGCAAAAACACGCTCAAAACCGTAGTCATTCGCAATAGCTGTCAATGCCGAAGTATCCACTGTCAAAGCAACGGCCGGGAACGATTGTCGCTCTTTCACGAATCGCCCAATGAACTCCGCTGCAATGTGCTGCGCATCCGCCGCCGAGCCACCATTGCCCGCCAACAAAATTTTCTTACCCCTCAGTATCGCCTCATAACAGACATCGCAAATGGCAGCAATATCACTTTCTAATGCCGCCAATCGCTGCGCCGTGGCGATATGTTCAGCTATAACTTTTTGAATATCCAATTTTAAAATATATTTATATC
>JANPHO010000563.1:0-2681 GCA_031424515.1 Saprospiraceae bacterium | reverse complement strand
CCAATTTACCATCGGCTTGAATTTGAAAAACCCATACCCAATGAGAGGTGGATTCCGTCACATACAACTGTGTTTGGTCTGGTGAAAGGCATAAGCCGTTGGCAAATTTGATGCCTTCATCCACCACAAGCCTTTCGCCGTAAGGTTTTAAAAGGTATATTTTACTGGGTTTTTCTCTGCCATCGGGCTGTGTGAGATAAATATTGCCATTTTTAGCTATTAAAATATCGTTTCCGCCGAGACTATCAGCTAAAACGGTAGGTTTCATCTGTTTATCGTAGCTGAGCACTTGTTTGGTGGTACAACCCCAACCGCTCAAAATAGTTATCATTTTACCATCAGTAGAAAAACTCGTTCCACTGGCACATTTCGAGTCATCGAGTAATAATTCGACTTTATCATTTAGTCCCACTTTATAGGTTTTTCCTTTTGGGATATCTTGAAAAAAGACCTCCCCTGCTTGGTTGGCAATGACCCCCTCAGTAAAAGTATAGCCTTCGCCGACCAATTCCCAATCGGTGTTTTCTATTAAAATATCGTTTAAAAAGGGGTTTTTAGTCGTACCTTTTTTAACGGGATTGGGGTAATCTTTCCACAACCAGCGCATCGCTTCGGGAAAAATAGCGGTGCCGTGCTGCCCATTGTGCGCCCCTTCGCCCCAAACGTGGTTCACTTCGTAGCCCGAAAATTGTAAAGCGCGTTCCATGGTTTCATTGGCTTTCCACCAATCGCCCGCGTAGATATTGAGGTCATTTGTGCCATCTTGTAGAAAAATGCGCAACGGTTTAGGCTCATATTTGCGAATTAAAGAAGGATATCTATCCGCCCCACGCAAACTCACATACGTACCAATCGCACTAAAAACCCTTGAAAACGCATCGGGTCGCTCCCAAGCGGCGGTAAAAGCACAGACTGCCCCGCTACTTGAGCCGCCTATGGCTCTATCATTGCCGGTTTTAGATAAAATGATGGGTCGCCCGTCCGCCGTTTTCTTTTTTTCAACTTCGGGTAAAATTTCTTCCATTAAAAAACGCACGTAGTTATCGCCCAAACCATCGTATTCAAAACTGCGGTTGAATCTATCCAAAGCCGATGCTGTATCGCTTGCGAGCACTCGCCCAGGCGTGATGAAAATGCCAATGGTAATCGGCATTTCTTTTTTATGAATCAAATTATCAAAAACGGTAGGTGCTTTCCATTGAATCCCGTCTTGATTGACATACACGCAAGCGGGTTTATCGCCCTTATACTGAGGGGGTATGTACACCGATACCTCACGCCAAGTACCAGGGAAAATTTTAGAATTTTCAAAAGTGAATTTTAATATTTCACCTTTTGGGACACCTTTTTGCTCGATTGAAGCGGAATCAATCGGGTATTTTTCCGTTGGATTTTGAGAAAAAAGCCCATTGATTGATAGTAAAAACAAGGGTAAAAGTATATTTTTCATAAAAAGAGGGTTTTAAAGTAAAAAACACTGAATTATACCGACTAACCCCATTGCTTTAGCGTGGGGTAGTGATGGATAATATTGGAACAGGCTTTAGCCACAAACCTAATAATTGCAAGGTTTATGGCTAAAGCCTTAGCTTACACTTCACTTTTCCCCACGCTAAAGCGATGGGGTTAGTCAAAAAAACGTTTTCGACCCATTCTCAATATTTTATCATCACCTTCTTCCCATTAGTCTTCATAGATTTAAATAGGGCTTCAATAATAATCATATCTTTTAACCCCTCTTCTCCATCAACAGGGAGGATAGGTTGTTTGCCTTCAAATAAAATAGCGGCCATTTCATCCAATTGTACAGCTTGGTGGGTGACGTGCGGA
This sequence comes from Saprospiraceae bacterium, assembly GCA_031424515.1. Taxonomy (GTDB): domain Bacteria; phylum Bacteroidota; class Bacteroidia; order Chitinophagales; family Saprospiraceae; genus JAAFJT01. The sequence continues at coordinate 851 of JANPHO010000563.1, read as the reverse complement.
TGGGTTAATTCGCCCTTATGCGTCCGCCCTTTTATGGGTCCATAACCCGTGGACGGCTGCATTTCAGCGAAGCCTTTTTCACCATTCAGATAAAATTTATCCAGACCATTCATGCTGTAAGTGGATAAACAGGAAGCCGTTGCGCCACTTGGGAAGCCGAATTGGAAGGTAATGGTCTCGTCCACGCCTTCTTTGAATTTCACTTTATCCACTTTGGTCTCTTGCGCGGTTACCCATATTGGGTCTTCACCCACCATATAGCGTGAGCCATTAACAGCATAAATGCCAATATCCATCATCGAGCCACCGCCCGCGAGTTTTTTATTGAGACGCCACTGAGTCGGGTCGCCAATTCGGAAACCACACAACCCTTGGAAAAACAGAATTTTACCCAATTCTCCCTCTTTTCTCATGCGGATGATTTCCAAAGTTTTTGGCTCAAAGTGCATTCGATAACCAATCAATAATTTCACATTTGCCGCTTTACAGGCGGCAATCATTTCCCTGCCTTCTTTGGCACTGACTGCCATGGGCTTTTCACAGATGACGTGTTTACCCGCTTTCGCTACCCGCAAGGTTTGAGCGTGGTGCAAAGCGTTGGGCGTCGTGATATATACAGCATCAATGTTGGCGTTGTTTTTCACATTGTCCATCGTATCGTAGGAGTAGCAATTTTCCTTTGAAATACCATATTTGGTTTGCCATTGTTCCAATTTTGAGGTCGTTCCTGAGATTGCCCCTATCAACTGTACATTTTTACACTCTTTTATGGCATCTGCACATCGGCTGGCATAGCTGCCTAAACCGCAAAAAGCAATACGCAGTTGTTTGCCATCAGCAGAAAGTGTTTT
>JANPHO010000562.1:0-34451 GCA_031424515.1 Saprospiraceae bacterium | reverse complement strand
TAATTTTATAAATTGAAGTTATTTAAAAAAACTATTGACTTTTATAAATTTTTTAAAGAACTTTGCCTTAGAATTAATAAAGGCAAGTTTTAACATCTATAATTTGTCTTCGTTATTTTTTAAAATTCTGATAAATAATTTATTCAATTATAAAGATTTAGTTTTTGTGTTTATTTGTTTGGATAAGTCGTGTAGCCGTAATAGGCTGACGACTTTTTTTGTTTTATGTCCCTTCTGATTCTTCATAAAGTGGTCTGGTTGATTTAAAAGCACCACAGATTTTACACTTAAACGCGTAAATAAACTGTTTAAACGTAGATTTCGTCAGTTTAACCGTATCTTTGAATTTTACTCATTATTTTACTTTAACTTTGTACTCAAGTTAGGGAAATTGCAAAATGAAGTTTATCTTACAGTTGCAAAATAATTTCACCAAAAATTCTCAATAAATAATTTATTCAATTATAAAGATTTAGTTTTTGTGTTTATTTGTTTGGATAAGTCGTTGAGCCGTAAAAAGCTGGCGACTTTTTTTATTTTGCTTCCTACCCAATTCCTACTTTGAAATAAAATCAAATTTTTTAAAAAAAGTAAATGAAGTATATAGTTTTCTATATGCGTTAGCTTAATTTTGCCTTGTTGTTTCAATAAAATATTTTAAATTTTTATAATATTATCAATTATTATGGAATATCGCATAGAAAAAGACACGATGGGCAAGGTAGAAGTACCCGCTCATGTATATTGGGGCGCGCAAACGCAACGCTCTATCATGAATTTTCCGATAGCTCAGGACATCAACAGGATGCCAAAAGAGATTATCCGCGCTTTTGCTTACCTCAAAAAAGCGGCTGCTATCACTAATTTCGAAGCAGGCATTTTACCGAAAGAAAAAAGCGACCTCATCGGGCAAGTTTGTGATGAAATACTGAGGGGGGAGCTTGAAGACCAATTTCCGCTCGTGGTTTGGCAAACGGGCTCTGGCACGCAATCCAATATGAACTGCAACGAGGTAATTGCTTACCGTGCTCATGTCGTGAATGGCGGTAACCTCATGGATGAGGATAAATATGTGAAACCAAACGATGACGTGAATAAATCACAATCGTCGAATGATACATTCCCGACGGCAATGCATATTGCGGCATATAAAATACTGATGGAAACGACCATTCCGGGTATTGAAAAATTGCGGGATACGTTACATGCTAAAGCTGTTACTTTTAAAAATGTTGTTAAAATAGGACGCACGCACTTGATGGATGCCACACCTTTGACAGTCGGTCAGGAGTTCAGCGGCTATGTTTCACAATTAAATCATGGCTTAAAAGCGATTCGCAACACATTAGAGCATCTTTCGGAATTGGCTTTGGGTGGCACTGCAGTGGGCACGGGTATCAATACCCCCCCTCAGTATTCTGAGAATGTAGCAGCTAATATTGCTAAACTAACGGGACTTCCTTTCATCACCGCAGAAAATAAATTTGAAGCTTTAGCCGCACATGATGCCATTGTAGAAGCACATGGAGCATTGAAAACGGTGGCTTGTTCATTGATGAAAATTGCGAATGATATCCGCCTTTTGGCAAGTGGCCCTCGTGCGGGTATTGGTGAATTATACATCCCTGATAACGAACCCGGTTCATCAATCATGCCTGGCAAAGTGAATCCAACGCAATGCGAAGCGATGACTATGGTGGCAGCTCAGGTATTGGGCAACGATGTAGCTATCAATATCGGTGGTGCGACGGGACATTTTGAATTGAATGTTTTTAAGCCTATGATGATTTATAATTTCCTACACTCAGCCCGTTTGATAGGCGATGTGTGTGTATCTTTCAATGATAAATGTGCTGTGGGTATTGAACCGATTGAGAAAAATATCAATTTCTATGTTCAGAATTCATTGATGTTAGTAACAGCATTGAATCCGCACATTGGCTATTACAAAGCGGCTGAAATTGCTCAAAAAGCACACAAAGAAGGTTCTTCATTAAAAGAAGCTGCTTTGGCTTTGGGTTATATCACATCAGAAAACTTTGATAAATGGTTGCGTCCAGAGGATATGGTCGGTGAAATTAAGATATAAATAGGGATGCACCCCTCAGTATTTTTATAGAATTTTAATGAAAAATAAAAAATGTCGTATATCCCAATATGCGGCATTTTTTATTTAAAAAATCGCAATTTATGGTATATAAATTGGTTATAGTGTTTATGTGAAAAATATTGTATTAAATTTTTTACTGATATTATTTCACATTTTTTATTTTTTTAAAACAAATCAGTTTTCAATATTAAAATATTTATAAATTTGTTTTTACAAAACTTAAACTGGAGAATATATGCAGTTTCTTTTCCAATCAAATAAAGTTCACAATAAAATCCACAATGAAATTTAATAAAAAATACCTTCTTGAGGGTGAAATAGCGGGGCTTTTCCGTTGTGAGATATCCAATTCTATTGAAAGTACACCCTGTTCGCAATTAGAAATGGATATTAATGGTATAATTGGCGATAAACACTATGGCTTTCAACGCCCATCGGGTGTACGGGAAACGAATTTTTATCCAAAGGGGACTACCATCCGCAACAACCGTCAATGGTCAGCTATTTCAGCAGAAGAATTAGAAAAAATTACCCATAAAATGAATGTTCCACACCTCAAATCCGAATGGTTGGGTGCTAATATTTTATTTAAGGGCATTCCGAATTTTTCTAAATTACCGATTTTTAGCCTCATTATTGTTCGCCCAGATACTCCTGATTCAGTTACACTGGTCAATTATTGTGAAAACGAACCATGCATGGGACCTCATAAAAGGATAGTTGAACACCTTAAAATGGAACCTCAATTGGGTTTCGTTGCGGCTGCTTATGGTCAGCGGGGTACAGTTGGCTGGGTTGAGAAAGGAGGAATCGTAAGAGTTGGAGATAAAGTGCGTATTCATATTCCGTCTTAAAAGTATATCAATGCGAATATTGGGTTTAAAATGCCTTTAGGCATCCCGAGAATCGGGATTGGTAGCAAAATTAATAAACATAACCAGAGTTCCGTAGGAACGGAATATTGAAACAACTAATAGTGCATTCAATATATCGTCCTTACAGGACTTTGAACATATCTTGGCTATTATTTCTACCGATATTTCATGCCTACGGCATTTTAAACCCAATATTCGTATTATCAGTAATTTTCAACAAAAGCATATAACAAGTCATTTCATTCTTTGAAATAGTCATAAAAAAAACGATATTTGGGAAAAATTTAAATATCAAATGACAATCAAAGAACTGAAAGAACAAGTCCGCAGCTTAGTGGGAAATGCTAAAATCGATAAAGCGATTGAGTTATTGTCTGACTGGGCTGCTAAAAATGACGATAATGATTTTAAGAATGCCCTTGTGCAGATAAAATCTGATTTTAAAAGTTTAAAAAATAAAATCATTTCGGGCATTATTGATGGGCAAGAAGAACGCATCACCAGAGCGCAAATAGTCAATCGAATTTTGGGTCTTTTGGATATGATACCAGAGCCTAAAAGTGCAAAACCCCCAAAAAATAGTTTTCCCGAATCACTACCAGAATTTAATGTTCCTGAACCAAGTAAATCAATGGCGATACCACCGCCACCGCCTGCTCCCTCTCCAGTTTTTTCAATTGAAAGATCGGCGAGTGTGAAAATGCCTACTGTACCAGCGCCACAGCCGACGGGAGGAGGCGCTCTGCAAGGTGGTTTATTGTACAATATTCCGCCTAAAATGCCGAACGGAGTGGAAACGAAATGCGTCGTACGGATTGCTTTTGATAAAAAGGTTTTGCAAAATACGACTGATATTTTTCAAAGCCCAGTTTCAATGGATATTCGGGTTGCAGAGTTAATGGAAGTAGAGCTTAAAGAATTGGGCAACAATGGCGCTTTTGAAATCACCGCTTTGAATGATAAACAGCAATTTTTAGATGGTTTTTCAGCCACTGAATGGCAATTTTATGTCAAACCCTTGAAAGTGGGTAATTTTAAATTGCTTTTAAAAGTAGCCATTATTGAGCGCATCAATGACGTAGATAGGCGAAAAGAAGCGGTTTTGGAGCAATCCATATCGGTTATTACTGAGGGGGGAGTACCACAGCCCGCACCAATGAAATCCTTTTTACCTGATTTTAAAGAAGTGAAACCTGAGAATGGTATTAAAACTATATTATTCATGGGTGCTAACCCGCCCGGAACCACCAAACTGCAATTAGAAGTGGAGCACAGTCGCATCGCAGCTGAATTAAATAGCAGCTTCAAATTACCCGTTTCTAAGTTTGTGAATGTTTCTGATATGAATAAATTGATTATTATCAATCGTCCGAATATTATCCATTTTTCAGGTCATGGAAAAGATCCTGAAACTGGCGAACAAGGTGCTGATAGCGTCGGACGGGGCGTGGGACGCCCTCAGATGCCTAAAAGTTATGAAAAAACGGGCGGAATACTGGTATTCGATGAAGATATGCGCAGTATGAAAGTCATTGAAGATAAAGCACTGAAATTTTTATTCAAAGCGGTGACCCAACAGTTTAAAATTCCATTGGAAGTTGTGGTTTTTAATAGTTGTCATTCAGCATCGCAAGCGAAGGCGGTGGGCGCGTTTGTGCCTTACGTGGTGGGCACTTCAAGGGCAATAAAAGACGCTACGGCTATCTCTTTTGCTACGGGATTTTATTTTGGATTAGCCAATGGCATGAGCATAGAAGATGCCTTTACTTCGGGTAAAATCAATGCCGTTTTAGATGATACTTCAGCTGAGGATTTGATTATTTTATATAAAAATGGGGTAAAAATGTAGAGCATACCCCCTCAGTCATGCCATGGCTTGATGGCGCAGTGGCGACATATAAAAGCCATTTTAAGGCATTAAAAAGGTTTTGTAATCAATAATTGAGCAGCAAACGTGGGAAAAGAGCTTGAAATTTGCTCAACTTTGTGCTTATCAAAATCCTTAACTGTCAAATTGGGTGAAAAAACTTCGATGGTAAAATTTTTATTTATCTTAAAACGGACACCCAATTCCAAGGAATAATAATAGCCGAAATATCGGGGCTTTTTTATGCGATTAACAAGGCTACTGATGGACTCTTCGTAAGGAAAATAAAATAAGCAATACCCCGCACTCGCATCAGCATACACCACCAGCCGCTCTTTGGCGATGGGCAAGTAGCTGCGAAACCAAAGTCCCATGCCGTAATGTTGCATCCATCGAAAGGGTGATTGGCTTTTTTCAGCGTATTCAATATCATTAAAACGACCATTAAAACCCAGTTTTAAGCCTGTGATATTTAGTACACCGATATTTCCTTGAAAAGCAGTACTGTATTTTGCTTTTATTTTGGAGGGCAAATTAGGAGATGTTTTACTAAAAAAAATATCTGTTGATTGACCAAAAGCGGGAGGGCAGATTGATAATATTAAAAAAATATATAGAATGTAAAATTTCATAAGTCTTGATCTTCGTTTTACAAAGACTCCGTATGGAATCATTTGGTCACCTCTTTTTAGACGTATTCTTTAACAGAATATTGTTAAAATTTTAACGTTTTATACCAATTATCTAACATTTAACATCTTATGCCTGAATATATGAAAAACCTCTTTTTAACATTAACGCTCTGCATTTTTTTTCAGTACTGTTCCTTTTCACAGCAGCCTACCAATGTCAAAACAGCCAATGACTATGTAAAACCTTATTTAGGGAATTTTAGATATGGCTCCAATATGGGCTATTATTCGCCTTACACAGATGAACAATTAGCGGATATTGCGGCTAAAGCGAGCATAAATACGTTACGACCAGCCTTTTTTGAGTTTTTTGCAGAACAATGGGGATACAATGTGCGGGACAATGCATTTAGGCATTACGATAGTTTGGGCATGAACGAAAACGTGTGTTTCATTGGCTATCCGTCACCTGCACACCGAGATAATACCATTTATTGTGGAAAGGATTCTTCGGCGCTTTTTGCCAATATGTACGAGCCGATTTGGGATAAAGGTGAAAACGGGACACCTGTGAACGATAAAAATTACTACGCTCTTTTTGTCTATAAAACGGTCAATCGGTTTAAAAAAAGTGTAAAATTTTGGGAAATTTGGAATGAACCCGATTTTGCAACCACTTACAGCCCTGAAAAAGCCCCAGGTCAATCTGGTGCATGGTGGAATACTAATCCTGACCCTTGCGAATACGCCATTCACGCACCCGTGCAGCATTATATTCGCCTATTACGCATCAGTTACGAAGTCATAAAATCCATTGACCCAGATGCTTATGTTTGCACGGGGGGCATCGGTTTTCCGAGTTTTATGGACGTGATTTTGAGACAAACGGATAATCCAAAAGACGGCAGCGTGACCCCTCAGTATCCACTCAAAGGTGGGGCATATTTTGACGTTTTAAGTTACCATTCTTATCCGCACATTGATAATTCGGTGCGCCAATGGAGTGATAAAATCCAAGGTTTTGAATATTTTAGGCACTCCGACCGAGCGGTTGAGGGCATATTTAAACGTAAAAAAGACTTTGATGAAGTGCTCAATAGATTTGGTTACAACGGGGTGAAATATCCTAAAAAGCACTGTATCATCACGGAGTGCAATATCCCCGCAAAAGCCGTTGGCGAATACATGGGCAGCTACGAAGCGCAGCGCAATTTCCTAGTAAAAGCAGCCATAAAATCGCAAATAAATGGTCTTTTACAGTTTCACGTCTATTCGCTGGGCGAGTTAACGGATCAAAAAGGCATACGAAATGAGTTTGATTTGATGGGTTTATACACCAAATTGGAGAATACAAAACCCTATTCATCAACGTTGACGCCTTCGGGCTTGGCGTACCAAACGGTTTCTAAAATGCTTTATGGTTATCGCTATGATGTAGCAGAAACTAAAAAGATTGGAATTCCCCCCCCCGAGAATTCGGGACAGGTCAGTATAGACGGTGCTGCTTTTAAAAATTCTAAAACAAAAGAAGTGATTTATTGCCTTTGGGCAAAGACGAGTAAAGACCTTTCGGAAGAGGCTGTGGCAATGTTTTCACTGCCCGATAGTTTTATTTCAATAGAAAAAATTAAACAATTATCGCTGATGCGGTGGGATTTTTCACTTATTCCAAAAATAGAGACTGTTACGCCTAAGAATATCAGATTGACTTCTTCGCCGATTTTTTTAAAGAAGAAAGGGTGATTTGTTGTATTGTTGTATTGCTTTGCCAGTTAAATGTCGTTTTTTAAGCAATACAACAATACAGCAATACAAATATCACTCATCCGCATTGATATACTTCCAAACGATGGCTGATAGGGCTCCACCTGCTAAGTCGCCGACGATATAAATCCATAAATTATTCCAGCTACTCAATTTAGTAACGCACGAGGCTAAAGCAACGGCAGGGTTAAAACAGCTACCCGTTACACTGCCAAAAGTGAAAATCAAACCCGTCACGGTAAAACCAATAGCCATACCGTAGAAACTGTTGCCCTCCAATGACTTGGATGTAGCGACATTTAAAATCACTAATCCCATTATAAATGTACCCATTATTTCCGCTAAAATGGCGGGAATAATCGAGAAGAACTGAGGGGCTGCCATCAAAGGAGCAACGGGCGGCTTGCCTGAAATCAATACGCCTGTCATCAAAGCAGCAGCAAAAGCGGCGGCAAAATGGGTAATACTGTATATAGTCGCTTCTTTTATGGTCATTCTGCCTCTCAAGAGGAATGCTAAAGACATGGCAGGATTGAATTGAGCACCTGAAATAAAACCTTTGGAGTAAATCAAAGCCGTCAACATCAAACCAATAGCGATGGGTTGTATATCCGCTGATACTTTAGAAAAGGTAATCATGCAAATTGTAAGAACTAAAAAGAATGTGCCAATGAACTCGGCAGTATATTTTTTCAGACTCATGGTCTTGTATATTTTGTTTCCGTTTAATAAATAAGGTAAAATTTTCGCTCATAAAACATTGATAAGCAATGTTTTACAGGAAATTTAACTGCTTTTTTGTCGTGCTTTTTAAATTTAAACGCGCTTTACAATCTCTACTTCTACAACTAAAATTTAAAAACGATTCCACTATATGCAGTATAGATTTTTGATTTTATTTACTTTTGGGCAAACTTATTCAAATTTTAACAAAAGAAGAAATTTTTATTAGAAACGAAGGTAATAAGAGTGAAATGATAGTTGTAACAAATTACTATTTATTCGGAGAGTTTGTGGGATACGGATATGTCAGCGGGTTTGTTACATAAAAAAACTCGATGTTGAATAAACAACACCGAGCCTCGATCGTGTTAATTCGTTACTTTGTAAACAACGAACATTTTTGAGACGAATTGTCATTTTAAAGTCACGGAATATTATTTTTCTTAACATTTTATTGTGATTAGATAAATTTATAGATATGAAAATAGCGTTGATTGGTTATGGAAAAATGGGTAAAACCATTGAAAGAATTGCTCAAGAAAGAGGTCATGAAGTAGTTTTGCGCCTTGATATTAACAACCCCGAAGACTTTGAAAAACTACCGATGGCAGATGTGGCAATTGAGTTCACTCGCCCAGAATCGGCTGTAGGAAACTTAGAAAAATGCATTGCAGCGGGTGTGCCCGTGGTGTGTGGAACAACAGGCTGGCTCAAGCATTTTGAAGACATTTCTGCCCAAACTAAAGCCCAAAATAGTGCTTTTTTTTATGCTTCTAATTACAGTATTGGCGTCAATATTTTCTTTGAAATCAATCGGAAATTGGCCGAAATGATGAATACGCAGCCCCAATACGATGTAAAAATGGAAGAAATACACCATACTCAAAAACTCGATGCTCCCAGCGGAACAGCCATCACGCTCGCAGAAGGCATTCTTCAAAATATATCAAGAAAGGATAATTGGGCATGCCCACAAGATACACATGCGCCGAGTACAGAAGGTGGCGATAACAGCATCGTGATTACTGCTAAACGCATTGACCCCGCTCCAGGTACGCACACAATTACTTATGATTCGCCAATTGACACCATCGAAATCACCCACACGGCGCACTCGCGTGAAGGCTTTGCCACGGGAGCAGTCTTAGCGGCTGAGTGGCTTTTGGGTAAAAAAGGCGTTTTCTCAATGAAAGATATGCTCGGTTTTTAACGTAGCGCGGAACTCCAATTCCGCATGATAATTAAGGGCATCAGAGATACGGGGTATTTGTAGAAAATACATATTAATGCGAATATTGGGTTAAAAGTGCCGTCAGGCAAGGTATATCGGTAGACATATCAATATAAAAAAGGAAAAAGTCCCATCGGGACGATATATTGAACTCGATTCTTTAATATTTAATTCAATATATCGTCCCGATGGGACTAAAATCAATATTTTTTTATACGTTTCTACCGATATATCATGCCTAACAGCACTTTTAACCCAATATTCACATTATTACCTTAAAATTGTTTTTCAATTTTTAGAAACACGAATTTCACGAATTAATACACGAATTTTACCAATTTACGTGTTGACAACTGACACTAAAATTATGGAATTTATCAACACGTAAATTCGTGAAATTTGTGTTTCAAGAAATATATCTCAAAGCGATAAATTGGGAATATGGAATTTTCACTCGTTTTGCATCTTAGGTTATGAATTGATTATTGAAACAATAATTTTCATTAAACCTAAAAATTGATCGACGATGAAAACTCTTATTCTGGCTTTTTTGATAAGTCTCTGCACCCCTCTCAGTATCAACACCTCTTCGCACTCTGGAACTACTCACTCCGATAAGAAAAAAGGTAAAATTCAAGTCGCTCTTCTCCTCGATACCTCCAACTCGATGGATGGTTTGATAGACCAAGCCAAAGCCCAATTGTGGAAAATGGTGAACCAATTGGCATCTTCCAAAAAAGAAGGAGAGGCGTCCGAAATCGAAATTGCCCTTTTTGAATATGGCAATGACCAATTGGCAATGGGTGAAGGCTATGTGCGTATGGTGAGTGCTTTGACGAAAGACGTGGACGGCATTTCAGAAAAATTATTTCAATTAAAAACAAACGGCGGCAGTGAATATTGCGGTTGGGTTATTGGCAATGCGGTGAAAGACTTGACGTGGTCAACCGATGATAATGACCTCAAAATCATCGTCATAGCGGGCAATGAGCCTTTTAATCAAGGACCAAAAGACTATAAAGAGACCTGTAAATGGGCAAAAGACAAGGATATTCTTATCAATACCGTCTTTTGCGGTGCTTGGAAAGAGGGCATCGAGACGTTTTGGGAAGACGGGGCTAAAATTAGCAAAGGCAAATATTTGAATATCGAGCAAGATAAAAAGGTGATTCACATCCGCACGCCCTACGACGATATTTTAATACAATTGAATATCCGTTTAAATAAAACGTATATTGGATATGGTTCAAAGGGTAGGGAAATGAAAGAAAGGCAATCCAAACAGGATGCCAACGCTGCCGCTTATGGCGAAGCGAACGCCGCTCAAAGGGCATCGTATAAAGCCAAAAAGCAGTATAGAAATGAAAATTGGGATTTGGTGGATGCGACTGAGGGGGATGATAAAAAAGTGGCTTTGATGAAAAGCGAAGACTTGCCCGAAGAAATGCAGAAAATGAATGAGTCAGAGCGAAAAGAATATATCGAAAAGCTGCGAAAAGAGCGGGAAAGTATTCAAAAAGAAATCAGGGATTTGGACAAAAAAATTCAAGAATACATTGCTACTGAAGAAAAGAAAAATCCTGAAAGCAACACGCTCGATAATGTGATGAAACAAACGGTGGCAGAACAAGCAAAAGCGAAAGGTTTTCAGTTTTAAAATATTAAAATATTTATAAATTTGTGCCATCTCAATTATCGGGATGGCATATTTGTTTATAGTAATTTTATCCTCTAAATATCCCATTCAATCCCTTTTGAGCCCCATTTAGTCGAAGTAATACTGAGGGGGGGGAACAAAATGGGCTCCGAAATTTGTTTTCCTATTCGAAATGTGTATTTTCGTATTGCGATGTCGGGTATTTTAATAGATATTCTTATATTGCAATCAATTCTCAATTATAGAATCAATCATTTTAATTATAAAACATTCTGAAATAGGCGGTACAGGTATCGCGACGTTCATTAATATGAAAAATATGTTTGGAGACAATCACGGGTTGGATGAAAAAAGTGTCGATTTTATCAGCAAAGCCATTGAAAAAGCGAATTTGCCGGGGTTTGATTACGTGGAGTTTAAACAAGCTCTATCGAATATCGCAAAGATGAATATTGATGAAGCCATCGCCTTTAAAACGGCTTTCGGAACGGCGATGACGATGGGCTTGACAAAAGAAAAATTGCTGGAGACCGCAACCCATTACAAAAATGTGGTGTCTAAAGAAAAAGAACAATTCGATATTGCTTCTCAAAAACAAAAAGACTTGAAAATAGGTGAAAACCTCAAGTCGGTGGATGAGATGAATAAAAAAATATTGGATAATGAGCTGAAAATCAAGCAATTGCAAGATGAAATTGACCAAATGAAGGTCAAAGTGCGGGGCATGGATTATGAACGTGAGCAAGCGTACGGTAAAATTGAAGAAGCAAAAACTAAATTCAATTTCGCGCACCAAAGCATCATGAATCAGATTGAAAAAGATATTGAAAATATTCAGAAGTATATTTGAGGTCTAAGATGAAAGATTTAAGATTATAAGATGAAAGATTGATGTTGATTAGTCTTAAATCTTACATCTTTAATCTTTAATCTTGAATTAAAAAAGCGAGAAAACAATTTTTTAAAATTAAAAAAACAAATAGTAAAATGGCGAATATCACACCTGTTTCAACTCCTACTACGGATTTTAAACCAAAGACGTTTTGGCAAAAACCAGAAGGCGTGACTGGACTGATTTTTATGGCGGGAATTATTCTCGGTGGTGGTTACTTATTTATGAAAGCCCTCCCTACGCTCATCGCTTTGGCCGCGAATACTTTGTATTTGGCTTTGCTTTTAGTGGCTTTGGCGGCTGTGATTTACATGGTTTTAGACCCTCGTATGCGCAATTTAGTATGGTTTGCTTACAAATCAGTGATGCGTTCCATCACGGGTATGTTTGTTGAAATTGACCCGATTGGTATTTTGAAAAGCTACGTTGAAAGTTTACAAGATAATTTGGGTAAAATGAGCAAGCAAATTGGGGTTTTAAAAGGACAAAAACGCCAATTGACGCAGTTGATGGAATCCAATTCTAAAGAAATTGAGTCCAATATGAAATTGGCTGACCAAGCTAAAAAGCAAGGAAAAGATGCTGAAATCGTTCTTTTTACCCGCAAAGCGGCGCGTTTGCAAGAGAGCAACGAAAAATACGATGTATTGGCTAAAAAGATAGATGTATTGGAGCGCATTTTAAATAAAATGTATGAAAATTCTGGCATGCTCGTGGAGGATATGAAAGACCAAGTGAAGGTAAAAGAACAGGAGAGAGCCGTGATACGCACCAGCCACTCGGCAATGCGTTCTGCAATGAGCGTTCTTTCGGGTGATCCAGATAAGCGTGCTATGTTCGAAATGGCAATGGAAAGCATCAACAATGATGTGGCGAGCAAAGTCGGTGAAATGGAGCGTTTCATGGATATGTCGAACAATGTGATGAGCTCAATTGACCTTCAAAATGGTGTTTTTGAAGAAGAAGGCATGAAAATGCTCGAAGAATGGGAACAAAAAAGCACGCTCATGTTTTTGGATGAAGGTAAAAAAAGCAGCGGTGACACGCTTCAACTCAAGCAAGCCCCACAAGCGGATAAGCAGCAGGGCAGCGCAAGCAGCGATTATGATAATTTGTTTAAATAAAAATAAAACCAAGATGATTGTGAATTGAACCACATCCAATCTTGTAGTAAAAAAGCCACCCTATGATTAACTTCATTCGGTGGCTTTTGTTTTAATAGTGTTTTTAAAATAATGATAAAAAAACGCTAATATTGTACTTTAAAACAAAGCAATATGGAAGCAATAGAAATTAGATTAAGCGATACTTTAGAAAAAATGCCTGAAACGGCACGGGTGTGGATTTATCAGAGCAGCCGACCATTTTCTGAGATGGAATTAACGGTTTTGAGGAGTCAACTCAGGGCTTTTGTGGGTGATTGGACGGCTCACAGCAACCAATTATCAGCGGCAGGGGATGTTTTGTTTGAGCGATTTTTGGTTTTGGCAGTGGATGAAAGCCAAGCAGGGGCGAGCGGATGCTCAATAGATAAATCAGTTAATTTTTTAAAAAGTATTGAAAATCAATACAGTACGGACTTATTCGAGCGGATGCACTTTGCTTTTTTACATGGCGAAGATGTTGAAGTAGTGCCTTCGGGCGAGTTTTCAAGGCTTTATACTGAGGGGGGGATCTCAGAAAATACATTGGTATTTGATAACCTCGTACAAAGCATCGGCGATATGAAAAGACAGTGGATTAAGCCACTGAATAAAAGCTGGCATAAGCGGTTTGTGTAGTGTGTAGTTCATAGTTTTTGGTGTGTAGTTCAAGCTGCTAACTAAAAACTACACACTAAAAACTATAAACTATACACTCACTTTAACGGGCAATAATCAATGTTTTAGTCATATCTCGCTGACCTTTTGCGGTGACTCGGATAAGGAAATTACCTGTTGTGAATTTTGAAATATCCATCCGTACGGGTGCATCGCCTACGTTTTCAACCGCTTGAAAAAGGATTTGTTGACCAAATGAATTATATACATAGATATTGGCATTTTTTCCTTTCAACTGAGGTAAGCCGATATTGATAAAATCACTTGCAGGATTAGGGAAAATAAGTGCCGTATTCACATCCTTGAAATTCAGTTTTTTAATCTCTGAATATCTCACTGTTCCATCGTTATAATCCAATTTTATTCTGTAAACATTCTCTCCTTCAATTGGATTATTGTCATAAAATGTAAAATATTGCAATTCACGAGTCGGCAAAATTGAATTCGTTACATAAATATCTTCAAATTCACCTTGATTATTCAATTTTTGAATGACGAAAAAGTCGTTTTTATAGCCTGTATTATTCACCCATTCAATGCGGGCGCGCTGGTATTCAGCGTGCGCAAAAAGGGATAAAAGGGCTGTATTGTTGCTGGCAAGTGGGTTCGTTTGGATTAAACAGCTTTGGATATTGGAGAATTGAAAACTCAAACCGCCTTCACGACCATCGCTCAATTTGATGCGACCACTGCCGCCCAAAACCAAATAATTTTGACCATCTGCTCCCACTCCCACTTGGAAAGCGCCACCATTCAGCGTAATGCCAATTGGAGAGCCTTGGATACCAAATGTGATTGTTCCAGTTAAACCTGTGTAATAGTACCATGCATTGGTTGGCACCTGAGCCGTATCATTGCACAATTCCAGACGAGGTGTTCCTGTGCGGGAAAAACCTGTTAGACGAATGTTTAATGAAACCAAATTACCTGCGCTGTCTCTACCATTTCCTGAAATAACGCCAGTTCCGTCCGGATTTTTTCTAAAACGAACATCAAATGTATTGCTTGGGATTACATTGCATGTAGGAGCAGCTCCGAAATAAAGGAAATACGGTGTATAACGCTTAATTGGGTCTGCACAACCACAATTGAGGTTAGATTCCTTTGCATCATATAATTGGCAAGTGTCGGTATTTTTGACCGTTACTGTGAAACTACAAGTGGCTTTATTACCCGCTGAATCTGTCGCCGTGTAAGTAACTGTATTAACGCCTATTTTAAAACAATCATTTGGCTTAAAATTGCTGGATACTGAAGGAGTAGAGCAATTGTCTGTAGCCGTCGGTGCCGTCCAATTGACATTTATACAATCATTAGCTGCATTCGTGATATTGGCTGAAATATTTGTTGGGCAGTTGATTACAGGTACTATTTTATCATTATTACATGGATTCACTACTGCGCGGCTCACAGTAATTGTAAAACTGCAAGACGCTTTATTGCCTGCGGCATCCGTAGCCGTGTGCGTAACAGTCGTTACACCTACTTTAAAACAGTCATTGGATTTAGCAGTGCAAGATACTGAGGGGGTAGAGCAATTGTCAGTAGCGATTGGTGTTGCCCAAGTAGCTTTCACACAAGTATCGGCAGCGTTGGAAATCGTCGCTGTGATATTGGCGGGGCAGCTGATAGTAGGCAATATTTTATCATCGCTACAAGGGTTGACTACTACACGGCTCACGGTAATTGTGAAACTGCAAGATGCTTTATTGCCTGCGGCATCTGTAGCGGTGTGAGTAACAGTCGTTACACCTATTTTAAAACAATCATTGGATTTAGCTGAGCAAGATACTGAGGGGGTAGAGCAGTTGTCAGTTGCGGTTGGTTCTGCCCAGGTGACTCTTACGCAGGTATCAGCAGCGTTGGTAATCGTTGCTGTTAAATTGGCTGGGCAACTGATACGCGGTAAAATAGTATCTTTTGTGCATGGATTGGGAGGATTGACATCCGTGCTATCGCTGGTAACTTTTAAACGATAATCGTTGGCGCAAATAAGTGTCCATGGATTATTGGAAAACATTTTGATTTTCGCTACATAATCGCCCGCAGGAAGATTAGTAAGGCGAGTAGTTTGGCAATTTGAGCCGCTACAACTGTATAATTTATTCCAATTTTTATCAAATATTTGGACATCAGCGTTGGGCGCATTCACATTGCTGATGACAATTGCGTTGTTATTGGTTTTAAATTTAATTGAATCGCATGAAACAATATTACTGTTGCCATTTCCATTATCAGTGCCACCATCTGTGGGCGAGCATGATTGACCATTGGTGAGGTTGAAATTGAAATAAGCAGTGGTTGTTTCGTTTAAATTAAAAACACCACTTGCGCCTAATTCCGATACATTCTGCCCATTAGCCCCTTTTCCGACTTGAAATGCCGTAGAGCCCAACTGAATACTGAGTGGGGCATCGTTTCCGATTTGGATAGTGCCTCGCGCTTTGGTATAGTACATCCAACTTTCCGCTATGCTTCGAGATTTACCCTCGTTGCACAGTTCCAATTTTGGACTGCCTGTAGGTGCCACCGATGTTTCATTCATAAAAGTAATGTTAACAACCGCCAATTGCCAAGTGGTATTGTTTCTGAGTGTACCACTGAGGGTAGCTGTGCCATTACCATTTTGTTGAAATGTCAAATCCTGTGGCTTGAATAGGTTGCGCGTGCACGATGATTGAGTGGTGCCTATCGCCATAGCGTAAGGCGCCCAGCGGTTGTCGCTACATCCACAAATTTTTTGAGTGGAAGCGACAGTGTATTTTTTACATGGGGCTACTGATTGCGCATAAGTTTGAGTAGTGCCAGATAGTAAAAAAAAGAGAATAAAAGCGAATAATGAAGTAATTTTTGTTTGCATGCTAAGTGTTTGTTTTTAAAAAATAAAGATTTTTATAGTAACGTTTGTTTTAAAAATGATAGATTATTTAGGCTTTTAAAATGGGTTATGATGTATCGGTAGGAATAGAAAATAATATGTTATTTTTTTGATTTTTATAAATCAATGGAAAGTAATTTCTTATAATTATAGATAAGATCGGATATGAGAAAATGGTAAAAAGTATAGCATTAAAGGTTGAATAGTATGTTTTAATTATAACAAAAGTAATATTTTTTAAGCAAAAAAAAGGTTAAAAACCATTTTTTTAAAACCCTTTTAAAAGATGAAATTGAGATATTTGATTTTAATAAAAAAAGCCATCCCGAAAATGAATTCGAGATGGCCGGTTGGTTTGTCAATTTAAGCCTTGAAAAATATCGAGCTTATTTGGTAATAGTTACTTGTTTGGTGACATCGCGCTTGCCCTGTGTGGTTACACGAATAAGGAAATTCCCCGGCGTGTAATCCAAAACATTTAACATGATAGGGCTGTCGCCAACGTTTTGAACATTCTTGAATTGAACTTGCTGACCGAATTGATTGTACATAAAGATATTTACATCCTTGCCTTTAAACTCTGATAAATCCAGATTGACGTACTCGCTTGCAGGATTTGGATACAAACGGACTTGACTCAGCTGATTGAAATTAACTTTTTTAGTTTCAGTATAGCTGAAAGTACCATCATTATAAACAACTTTAACACGGTATGAATTTTCACCTTCGAGTGGTGTATTGTCATAACTGGTCAGGTATTGAAGTTCAGAAACATCTTCAGTAGCATTTATGGTTTCTAAATCTTCGAAGTCACCTGAGTTGTTGTTCAATCTTTGAACTGAGAAGAAATCATTTTTGTAACTTGTATTATTGACCCATTCGATGCGCGCGCGATTGGGTTCAGCCGTTGCATTCATTGTGAAAACTGAACTCGTAGCAAGTCGTGTGCTTGAAGTATTGCAAGCCACTTCTTCAATGCGCCATTTTTGAGAATTGGTGTTATCCCAAGTTTTGATTTCTACTACTGCACCATCGTTTTTAGAGTCAGAATTGATATCTAAGACCTTTCCACTGGCGCGGTGGGTGATTTTATAAGTCCCATCTGAGTTACACTCAATTTTCCAATCTTTATAACCGCCACTGTAATAATCGTAGAGATAGCAATCAGACCCTGTAACGGTATTGTGATTGGCTAATACTTTACCACTGTTTCGGAACATGATTTTGAAAAATCCAGAGCCTAAGGGATATAAACGAACTTGTTGATTGGTACCACCATGATAGCCCCATTGGATGATTTTAGTATCATTATTAGTAGCGCCACCACTCACATCGAGCGTTTTACCTGAGTTTACATTCACTATTCGGTAGCACTTAGTTGTACTAAAGTTGGTGTTGCAAACTGGTGTCGTGCGTTTTATCGTCACCGTAAAATTACAGGAGCTGGAGTTGCCTTTAGCGTCAGTGGCTTTAAAAGTGATATTTGAAATGCCTTCAGGGAAACACGCCCCACTGGCTAAACCAGATGTGCAAACTATTTTAGGTGTACTGCAATTATCCGTTGCCGTTGCATTTGCATAAGAAATATTCCAGCAATTGCCTGCCATGCCCGTTACATCTTTTACAATATTGCTTGGGCAAGTTATTGCAGGTGCGGCTACATCATTGGCGCATGGGTCGCAATCAGTAGTTTTAACCGTAATACAGTTACTCTCATTGATTCTTCCCCACACAGTGCAACCAATTGGGCGCGCACAGCGCACATAATAAGTAGTTGTGGTTACATTTTTAGTCAAATTTAAATTTTGACCAGTGGCACCCGCTATCGCTTGACTTGCAAGTGTCGGGCAACTGGCAGTGGAACACAACCATTGATATTCGTAGCCAGCTAAACCGCTTCCGCTTAACACTGGCAAACCATTGGCGCAAGAAGCTGAAATAGTATTGCCCGAAACGGAACCACAGTTCACTGTTTTAGTGACTTTTACCGTGAAAGAGCAGCTTGTAGTGTTGTTTTTGGCATCTTTTGCTGTATAAGTTACCGTAGTAGTGCCTACGGGAAAGCAAAAACCGCTGTTAAAGTTGCTGGATACTGAGGGGGTGCTGCAATTATCGGTTGCTGTTGGCGCAACCCAAGTTATCGCTTTACAATCAGTTGTAGTCGTTTCAGATATATCCGTTGGACAGAATTTTACAAAAGTCGGCGGTGCAATATCCGTTGTACAAGGGTCGATTGGCTTATAATAACCTGCATTTATGCCTGTGCGATTTTCGCCTGCCGTTAAAGTTACAGAAATAGTCGGCGCTGTAATGATAGGCTTAGTATCGGCACTGATGACAGCAGTAGCAGAGAATTTTACTTGATAGCTACCCGCTGATAAGTTAGAAAAAATGTAGTTTCCATTATCATCGGTGCTTAAAGGTGTTCCAATTTGTACACCATTTGCATCACAAAGCGTAACCAAAACACTTTTAGCGGGTTTATCAGTGGCATCCAAGCCATTATTATTATCATCGCAATATGCTTTACCGCTGACGCTGCCTGTTGGAGGCGCTGGCGGAGCGGTATAACCTGCGAAAGCCGCTGAACAAACGGAGCCACCAGCTACTGTTATCGCCACTGCTTGTTGAGGAGCATTGAGCACTTTACCATTTATGGTGGTATTAATAGGTACAGTTATGAAATAGCTACCAGCTGGGACATTGTTTAATTTTAATTCTCCATTAGCATTTACGGCTAAATTGCTGAATCCCGTCACTGCTGTAAAATCAGGATTGACCAAAGAGATTGTTAGTCCTGCAACGCCGGGCTCAGTAGTTTGAAATATTTTATCACCATTAAGGTCGCAATATCCTTTAAAATCAATACAACCCGCTGCAGGTGCAGGCGGCGCAGTATAACCCGCGAATGCTGCTGAACAAATAGTACCACCAGCTACAGTTACTGCTATAGCTTGTTGAGGAGCATTGAGCACTTTACCATTTATGGTAGTATTAATAGGTACAGTTATGAAATAACTACCAGCAGGGACATTGTTTAATTTGAATTCTCCATTGGCATTTAAGGGTAAATTACTGAACCCTGCTACTGCTGAAAAATCAGGATTGACCAAAGAAATTGTTAATCCTGCAACGCCTGGCTCAGTAGTTTGAAATATTTTATCACCATTAAGGTCGCAATATCCTTTAAAGTCAATGCAACCCGTAGCAGGCGCAGCTGTATAGCCCGCGAAAGCTGCTGAACAAACTGTGCCACCCGCAACGGTTACTGCCACCGCTTGTTGAGGAGCATTAAGGACTTTACCGCTAATCGTAGTAGTAATGGGTACAGTTATGAAATAATTTCCAGCAGGAACGTTGATTAATTTGAGTTCACCATTAGCGTTTACAGCTAAATTACTGAATCCCGCCACCGCTGAAAAATCAGAATTAACCAATGAAATAGTTAATCCTGCAACGCCTGGTTCAGTAGTTTGGAATAGATTATCGCCATTTATGTCGCAATATCCTTTAAAATCAATGCAACCAGTTGTAGGAGTGCACACCGTAGGCGTACCACTGAGGGCAAAGCAAAAATCTCCTTGATCTATGCTGGGATTGGCAGGGAATGGGTTGATGGTTATGGAAGTATTCGTGGGTTGGGCTTCCACTTGCCAACTGAACCACGCACTAACACTGAAATTATTGATATCTGTTATTTGGTCAGCGCCACCGATACCCACTTGAGCCACTTTATCGCGTTTGAAGAGATTGAGCTTTGCACCAGCCAAATCGCCTAAACCGGTTAGTGTGGCTGTGCCCCAATCATAATAATACCACCCTTGAGTATTCGCTGTAAGACCCGCCAACAAGTAGTTAGTGAGCATAGGGCTACCTGCAGGAGCAGTATAAGTTTGATTGGTAAAACGTACCTGTACTTGAAATTTGCGAGTCGAAGGCAAAGGGTATTGGCATATAACTGCTGTCAAATCAGCCGTTCCATCGCCATTTTCAACGAAAGTGCTTCCAGCTTCAAAAAGCCACGCAGCTTTGTCCACGCCTTCATCAATACCGTTGTTTTTTAATAAATTTTTGATAACTGCCCCAATAGCATCATTGGGATTGGCTGATTTACAATTACTTACTGTCCTATTAGCAGGCGGACAACTCTGGGCTAATACTTGTATATGGCTGCCCAATATTACACAGAGCGCAGCGAGTATTGCCTTAAAAGAGTAGAAATTTCTGTTCATGATTTAGTTTGCTTTTGTTAAAATGTATTGTAATTATATATTTGAATTTCATAAAAAACTAAGCACTCTTTGTGCGCATAAGCTGAATACAAGGATTTATTACTTCATTAAGCCCTGCTTTTTTCAAAGTTTGCAGGTAATATTTTAGCACAGATTTAATCACAATGGCATAAACTTCTAATGCTCATTCAAAATGAGCACATCATTAAAGGTTCAGATCGTTGGGAGGGATGTTACATAAATGGTATGTGTAAATGATAATCCTGAAATATCTAAAAGTGGTTTTAAATATCCCATTTTTCATATCAATTATTTTAGATTGGTGTATTTTTCAAAATAGTATATAGTATCGAGCACAAATTTAGTCCTTTATTAGCGTATCATCAAGAGTTATAACATTGACTTTCTTTGATTCATATTTCTATTTTTAGCTATAAATGCAATACAGATAGTTGAAAATATATTGTTTTTTGACAGACAAAATTAGGAAGAAAACATATTAAATAACTTAATGTTCGTATTTGAATTTTATATTGAATTGATAATAAACCGTTTATGGATACACTAAAACATTAAATTTTAAATATTTTTAAATTGATTTATTGAAGGTTGAATTCAGCATTTTTATAATATTTTCAAGTAAAAACATTTTAAAAACGGGCTTTTTAAGGCAAAATTTATGTGAAAAATACCATTTAAGCGTTATGTTAAAAAAGAATAACCGCTTGGGAATTAATCCCAAGCGGCTATTTTTAAAGGGATTATTTAGAGATAGTTAATCTCTTGTTGACTTGCCTTTTACCCGAAGAAGTGATGTAGATGATGAAATTTCCAGATTTCAAACTATTCACATCCATTCTATAAGGTTGAGCCGTTGCATTATCAATTGTATATGATAGGACAGATTGTCCCCAAGCATTGAAAATAGATACTTTTACAGCACTGCCCTCGTAACTTGATAAATCAATTTCAGCGTATTCAGCGGCGGGATTTGGGAAAACTTTGATGTTTTCTAATTCCATGAAATTGACTGTTTGCGTTTCTGAATATTTCACCGAGCCATTCATCAATTGGGATTTGATTCTATAAAAGTTATCCCCCTCAGTAATATTGTTATCATACGACGTGAAATACTTAATTTCTTCGTTAAATGAACCATTAATAGTTTCTAAATCCATGAATTCACCTTGTTCATTCATTTTTTGAACGGTGAAATAATCGTTCATATCACCCATATTGCTGATCCACTCCAAACGCGTGCGGCGCAATTCTGGGGTAGCCATTAAGTCAATTTTATCTTCTCTAACTTGCGCCAATTGCGCCAATGCCGTCGGGATACAAGGAGAACTCAAATATTGATTTGTGATGACACTCCAACAGTTTTGGTAAGGGCGTTTCCAGCGTATAGCGAAGTGGTCGCCGCCGTTTCCTTCTTTTGTAATTACCTCAATATAGTATTTTTTACCTTTTTCAAGATATACCGCCTTCGAATTTTGACTTGAATATTTATTCAGTTCATCGGTATTTGTCCAACCTTTGACAAATGCAATTAATTTCTTACCGCTCGCTTTACCATCCGTACTGATGTAAAACTCAGTGTAGTCATCGCCAGTTACGTTAAAATAATAATTACCTGAGCAAGGAGCTGTTAAATAGCCGCTTGTGCGAGATGCATAATTATCTTTCCAATTTTGATTTTTAGGAATGAAACATAACTGATCCAATAAGTCACTGCCATTGGGTGCTGCATTTGGAAGCACCGTCGGGAATGTCCAATTGGTATGATTTAACCAATACTCGCGCAACAAATATCCTTTTTGAGTAGAGCAAGCAGTTGGAGGAGCAACTGAATTGCATGGTAATTCATCGCCCAAATTGATGTTAAAATCTCCAACGCAATTGTTATTAGCGGTGAACCAACCGCTTGCGCCGTATTTATTTTCCTGCAAATTTGCAAATTGACCGATTTGGAAAGCGGGTCCTCTGCGGGTAATAGAATACGTTCCTTTTGCAGTTTGGAAAGTACCGGTGGTAGTAGTGTAATAATACCAGCCTGCACCATTTGTTTTATTGATGGCACATAATTCCAATTTAGGGCTTCCCGATGAAGCAGTTGCTTTACCGCTAAAATTGACATTTACGTGGTAAGCTACTCCAGCATTAATCACTGAGCCTTTTAATAAAGCTGTTCCATCGGCATATTCCGTGAATGTTAAATCATTGCCTGCGGTGTACCAAATGTTATTAAAAAGTGCCACATAAGGCTTTTTAGTAGCATTGCCGCAGTTATCAATGGTATTTAAAACTGAACATATTGAAAGAATATTGCCACATTTATTAGCTGGTTTATAATAACCCGCGTCAGCATCCAAAAAGTTTTGACCTTCGGCTAAAACCACTTTAATTGGGCTTGCAGTAGTTAAAGGTTTACCATCCAAAGTAGCAGTTGGGAATTTTACCCAATAAGTACCCGCTACTAAATTTGTGAATTTGTATTTACCATTAGCGTCAACTGCTTGAGTGGTGATTGTGCCGAAGTTAGCGTCACATAATGTAATTGTCAGATTAGTTGCAGGTGCGTCACCTGCGTCGTATTTACCGTTATTATTGTTATCGCAATACGTTTGGTCGCCGATACAGCCTGTTTTAATAACAACTACTTTAAATGAACATGTGGTTTTATTGCCTTTATTATCAGTCGCAGTGTAAGTCATTATTGTAGTTCCGACTGGAAAGCAAGAGTCAATTCCAAGCCCTGTAGTGGGCGAAGAAGTTAAAATTACTGAGGGGGTACCACAATTGTCAGTAGCAGTTGGAGCGACCCAAGTTGCTACGGCACAAGTACCAGTTGTGGTTAAACTAATATCTGCGGGGCAACGTGATAAAGTAGGAGGTGTTTTGTCATCCGTACATGGATTGCAATCATCTGGGTTTACTGTCATACAGATGGTTTCACCTACCCAATTATTACAACCCATAATGCGTGAGCAACGAACGAAATAAGTTGTTTGAGACACACTGCCTACATTCAACGATTCATTGGTAGCACCTGCGATAGCGTGGTGCATACTATCAGGACAGCCATAAATGGATTTCATCCATTGGTATTCAACTGTACCCGTACCGCCGCTCGGGTTAACTGTATTTTGTAAAACAATAGCGCCGTTGATACATTTTTTTTCAAAAAGACCCGCATCTTTTACGTTATCGCAAGTTGAAATGACGATTATATCAAAGTTGCAAGATACTTTATTGCCCTTTAAATCCGTAGCCGTATAAGTCACGGTAGTAGTACCAATCGGGAAGCAATCGCCGTTTTTCCATCCCGCTACTGGAGCTGTAATGAATGATAAAGCGGCAACATCACAATTATCAGTTGCCGTGGGCGGAGTCCAAGACGCCACACCACAGTGGCTATTTGTAGAAACCGTAATATTTTTAGGACAATTAGTTAAAACGGGTGAAACGTCATCGATGTCACATGGATTGGTTTTAACAGTAACACATGTGCCCTCTAAATTTAAAGATGCACAAATATCACCACCATTCTCTCTTAACATGGATGCTATTTCGGAAGCTTCGGTAGTATCATTTTTGATGCCTCTCAAATCCAATGTGCCTGGGTTATAAACCATTGCGTGGATGCAATATTTGCCCGTATCTGAAACCGTGAATTGAGGAGTTGATTTTATATCTTTTATTATCTTATTATCGCCATAAGTGAGAACGTAACCAATTCTGTAACCCACGGGTACTTGGCTATTCAAGGATAAAGTACCTTTTATTAGAGCTTGGTTATTGCTTAAAGTATATTCAGTTGTAGCAATGGAAACACTTCCAGCGCTTGCTGTACAGCATGGTACTGAGGGGGTACCCTCAAAAATCATGGCTATATCGGCAATAGTCGTTCCCGATATATAATCGTTGAAAAGTATGCCCGTAGTAGGTTGATTTAAAACTGTCCACTCAAACCAGCCGCTGCCACCGTTGGCAGTTTGGTCTAAAATTTCATCTTGAAGTTGGTTCGCACCTATGCCCGCTTGGAAAGCTTTCATGTGAAGAACGATTCCGAGTTTACCACCCGCGATACCATCCAAACCCGTGAATGTACCTTCGATGCTCGTGTAGTAATACCACCCCTCAGTAGGAACGTTCGTTTTATTGAACGGAGAGCCTGGAGGCGGTGTAAAAGTTTGACCTTTAAGGGTAAGATCAACGGCAAAACGGCGGACTTGTGTGTAATCCCCGAATTGCTTGATTGTACCTTTTAAATTTGCTGAGCCGTCATTGTTTTCGGTAAACGTAGTCCCCGCTTCGAATAGCCAACCCGTTTCACTATTATCATTTAAAACTTTGGTCATAATTACCCCAATGTCATCGAATAGGTTTGTGTTGGTGGATTTAGCATTGTAAACGGCTCTTTCAATAGGCTGGCAAGAAGATGTTTGTGCTAATGCTGGGTTTGTTCTAAAAATGAAGATAATGAGTAGCAGATATAAGCTCAGCTTATAAAAGCGAAGTGTAGAGATTTTGCTCATGTAGTTTGAAATCAGTTTTGAGTTATTTAAATCGTTAAACTAAAATATTGATTGTTTAGGGAGGCGTGCAATCAGTATGCGAAGGGGGAGAATATGAATTTAGATCTTTTTGCTTTGCAAATCTTCGAGAAGAATTGCGATACAAAATTGGGGTATAATGAAGGAGTTCCACAATAGCATAGAAACGTTAATTTTGATATTATATATTTCTATTTTAAATAAAAAAAACTTATCTATAATAAGTTGCAAACGAGTGGTTTAAATTTTACTAAAATAAATATTTATTATTCATCTGTATAAACCCTTTGCTTTTCCTTGTCACACTAATATATTTGTGGTAGAAAAAGCATTATTGATTATGTTTTGATGAAGCCTGCCCCTCAGTTCTTCGATGAATCAGTCCCCATTAGGTAATTTATTTCGGAGAAAATTTAAAGAATTTTAACGATTGTTTAATATCTCGAACTTTTCAAGCCAGAGAAATAACACAAAAAAACATTTAAGATAAATGTCACAAACGATTATTATAGGATAATTTATTTTAATTGATTTGAGTGTTTTTTTTAAGTCACCTCATAAAAAGTATTGGAAATACTCCCCTCGGTTTTGATAAGGTTACACTGGTAAAACTCTCCATTTTAGATTGTTTTTATTAAAAAACAAACGCCAACACTCTGTAAATTAAGTTAAAAACTTATAATATCATTTTGGAGTAAAACATTCACAGTTGAACATTTTGAAAAGAAAATTGAGACTAACTGGAAATGGTTAGTTAAAATATATGGTTTTGGAGAGATTTTTGAATAAGCAAGGGGATACCTTTATTTATGTCACTATTCTTTCCAAAACGATAATAGAAAAATAAAATGGCAATCTTTTTGTATATGTTTTTATGACGATATAAAATGTTTGCTTTTATACCCTATCAATTATTCAAAAATTAAATAAAAGAACCTTATTTATTGCTTAAATGCCTTTTTAATATAAAAATAAGGCATTTAAGCAATAAATAAAGACAATTAGGGGTCAGAAACTCAAACTCATTTTTACAAATCTCATGAGCAACTTAGGAAAGAATTTGAAAAATTATTTACAATTTTTTCGACAATTGAACTCTCCCAATATTAAGGGTGGCTATCTGTTATCAGGTATCCACTTTCGTCGTTTGTGTCTGAATCTTACGATTATACTTGGAATATTTTTTATTTTTAATGAAAATATATCGGCGCAGATAACTTCCGTGGGTAGTGTGGGCGTGAATCAGACCAGTTGTACAAATGGTACATACGACCCCAATAATTTTATAAGCTTGACTAATGCAGCTGGTACTTCTGTAAATTATCAATGGGTATACAGTACTGCCACAAATGTATATACACCCACGGGTACAATAGGCACCATAGATCCATTGTGGGTGATTTTACCAGGCGAAACGAGTACCACATATAATGCTCCACCCGTCAGTGAAACAACTTACTATGCTCGCTTAGTTAGATCAGGAAGTACAACCCTACCGCGAGCGGTATGGATTGCGTCCATTGCTTCTCCTGCAAGTAATGCTTATGTAACAGTAACTGTCAATCAACCGAGCTTTTATGTTACAGCGAGTAGTAATACCAATCTATGTTCTGGTACTAATTTAAATTTGGTAGGTAATGCTTATTCTTATGGACCTAATTTAGTTACAAACGGTGATTTTTCGGCAGGAAATTCAGGGTTTTCGTCTAACTTTACTAATACCTCTGGAGGCGATACTACGAATGGTAGTTGTGGTCTTTATCGCATAAGCAGTACTTATCCTCTCGCAAGTTGGAGTTCATGTACTGATTTTGCAGCGCGTACTTCTGTACTATTAGTGAATAACTCAGGAACGGCAAATCAAAGACCGTGGTTTCAGACAGTAACAGGCTTAACTGTAGGAACTACATATACTTTCTCAATAGAGGCAGCTTCACTGAGATCGTTAAATCCTGCTCAATTATATTTGAATGTGGGGGGTACAACCATTACGCCCGTGGTTACATTAAATGGACCTTGTGACTGGACAACTATATCTGGAACATTTACCGCAACAAGTACTTCTGCAAATTTGCAAATTTATAATCAGAATGGTAATTGTACTGGTAATGATTATATGATTGATAATATAAAGTTTCGAGCCAACGCTTCAGGTCCAGTGGGTACATGGAGTTGGACGGGACCTAATAGTTATTCATCTACTCTTATACAAAGCCCAACTATTACAGGAGCTACTTCTGTAAACATGGGTACTTATACGGCAACGTTCACTGCAACAGTTGGTGGTTGTATTTCTACAGCTACTACTACGCCCACAATGAAAGCTGCCCCCTCAGTATCAGCATCAAATGGAGGTACTGTTTGTGAAGGGAGTGCAATCAGTTTGACTGCTACGGCTATCGACCCTGATGGCATAGGTCCTGGTACATGGAGTTGGACAGGCCCAGGAGGATTTACTTCATCTGTACAAAATCCTACAATTAACATCTCCACGGCAGGTATGGCTGGTACATATACAGTTGTTTATACATCGTCCAATGGATGTTCTCAAACGGCTACTGCCAATACCTCTGTGACAGTGACACCTTTGACTGCATCGGCGGCAGGGGTAGATATGACCAAATGTAATAGCGGCTCTTTTACAATGGCGGCGAATATACCTACTTCAGGTACAGGAGCTTGGTCATTTTTTGGCGCTAATAATGGGGCGACAATTGGTTTACCAATAACGAATCCAACTACTGCAGTCACAGGTTTAACAGCAGGTAATAGTGCACAGTTGATATGGACTATTACAAATGGTTCATGTGTATCGAGAGATACTGTAAGAATAACCAATTATGCTACCCCCTCAGTATCTGCCTCAAACGTAGCGACTTGTAGCGGTGGAACATTGAATTTATCAGCTACGGTTACTGACTTAGATGGCGGTACACCAACATGGAGTTGGACAGGACCTGGTGGTTTTACATCATCCTTACAAAATCCTTCAAGAACAAGTGCTACGACTGCGATGTCGGGTACATATACTGTAGGTTATACATCATCCGTTGGATGTACAGCAGCAGTAACGGCTACCACCACTACTACAGTAAGCACATCACAAGTTGCAACAGCGGGGCCAGATCTTTCTAACTGTAATAGTGGCTCTTTTACAATGGCAGCTAATGCAGCTACTTCGGGTTCAGGCGCTTGGTCATTTTCAGGTGCAACTAATGGTGCGGCTATTACAACTCCAAGCAGCGCAACTACTACTGTTACAGGATTAACAAGTGGTAGCCAAGCAACATTGGTATGGACTATTACCAATGGTAGTTGTATATCAAGAGATACACTCATTATTACCAATAACTCTGCAAGCTCACCTGCTTGTGGCTGTAATAATATATATTCAATATCAGGCACAAATGGTGCAGGTTATTCTGATGTTCAAATAAGGGTTTTGAATACGACTAATGGTACTTATAGTGCCCAATTTGGTGGTAATTTATTAGTATCTACATTAGGAATAGCACTAGATACAACTTACAAGAGATTTTATTATACGAGTACAAGTTCTGCTGCTGACCCTGAAATCTATTATATGGATGCTTCAGGCAATAGTTATCCGACAGGAGTTGATTTGCCAGTTTTGCCAGCTTGGCCATCACCAACTACAGCTGAAACGTATAATCGCAGTGGTTTTAATCCAGTTGATAAAAAAGTATATTTTTCAAGTGGGTATGGTTCAGTTTGGGCAGCTTATACACCGACAGCAAGCGGCACAGGAGGTACAATTACGACACTTTCCCCAGTAATTTATTATCCTTCTACTGCACCACAGATTGACGCTTCAAATGGTGGTGGTGATATCGTATTTGACTTTGATGGGAATGGTTATATTGTAACTAATCTGGGACATTTTTATAAGTCTATATTCAATAGTGATGGAAGTGTGGACATTATTTATTTGGGTAAATTGAACTTACCGATTTTGCAATTATCAGCCTTAGCATTTGGTACTGATGGTAAACTTTACATATCCGGTAGAGGTACATATAGTAATATTACGGGGCAATATGCTGATGTTAATGTTTATGCTCTTGATTTAGTAACATTGACAACAACTCAGATTAATTCATCGCCATCACCTTCAACTACCGACTACGCAAGTTGTAGCTTTCCAATAAATAGGGCAACGATTAATCCTACTAAAAGTTATACTAAAATATCAGGTGCGGCAGGTCCGACTATTCAAGAAGGTGATATTGTTGAATATCGCGTTTCTGTGCGTCATTCTGGTAATATTTCAGTGGGTAATATAAGATTATCAGATGCAATACCTCCAGGCTCAACTTACGTATCTGGGTCAACTAAACTCAATGGAGTGTCTATTACAGATACCTTAGGAGGGATGAAATTTGCGACTGTAACGGGTGGACATTTAATAAACTCTACAACACAACCGCTATATACAGGTGTAATCGTACCGAACGACTCAGCCTACATTACATTTAGAGTTAGAATTGATATGTCTTGTGGCAATATCAATAATGTGGCGAATGTCACTTCGGGGGTATTGAATTTTAGTCAAGCCACCAATGCGGTTGTTATTTTTTCAAATACGACTGTCGTTGCCGATGCGGGTCTCGCTCAAATAAGGCAATGTAATACGTCTACATTTACGATGGCAGGTAATGTACCTCCATCAAATGGCGGAGGTATTTGGACTAAAATTAGTGGTCCGGGTACAATTACGACCCCAACGGCATACAATACAACTGTTACAGGCGTTACAGTCGGTTCGAGTACCGTTTTAAGATGGACTGTGAATAATGGAGCTTGTTCTACACCTGCCTCTGATGATGTTACATTATTTAATGACCAATCTGTATCGTCCAATGCTGGGCCTGACCAAGCCTTATGTAATGACTCATTTACGCTCAATGCTACTGCGCCTACTACAGGTACAGGAGTGTGGAGCCTTTTCGCAGGAACAGCTACTATTACAGATGTAAATCTGAGAAATACGACGATAACGGGTGTACCTGTAGGTACGAGTGCAACTTTGCGTTGGACTGTAACCAACGGATCTTGTACTGCTATTGACGACGTGGTTTTAACGAATAATAGCCTAACCGTAAATGCGGGACCTGATATACCTCAGTGTAATAATGGTACATTTACAATGGCGGGTAATAATAATCCCGCAGCTTTAGTTAGGATATGGGGGCTTGTTTCAGGTACAGCCTTGATTACTACTGGCACAGCTTTCAATACCACAGTAACAGGTGTACCAGCAGGTACAAGTGCTACATTGCGTTGGACGCTTTCAAATGCTTCATGTACGGTGAGCGATGATGTGGTTATAACCAATAGTACCTTGCCAACAGCTTCAATAACTGCAACAGAGACATCTTGTACGCCAAATGACGATAAAATATCGAGTGGTAGTGTTACTTTAACTGCCAGTGGTGGTGTGGGTTATTTGTGGAGTACTGGAGCTACCACAGCGTCTATTTCACCATCCCCCTCAGTAACAACGACTTATTCGGTCACAGTTACAAATGCAGCAGGTTGTACAGCTACTGCTACTAAAACGATTACAGTAGTGAGTGCTCCTACTACGGCAATAACAGCAACAGAAAGTTCTTGTTCAAGTAATGATGATAAGGTAGTTGCTAATGCCAATGTTACTTTAAATGCCAGTGGCACAGGTACATTTCAATGGGGACATAGTGCTGCTACAACTGCTAACCCAGGAGTGGTTAATCCTTCAGCTACGACTACATATAATGTTACTTTAACTGATGCGAATGGCTGTACTGCTACGGCGTCCAAAACAATAAATGTAATACCTACAGTTAATGGAAATATAGCTTCCACAGAATCTTCTTGTACGCCAAATGACGATAAAGTTGTAAGTGGCCAACCTGTCGTTTTAACGGCAAGTGGAGGTGGTACATATAGTTGGAATTCTCCAGTTTCAAGTCTTGCATCTATTACTGTTAACCCTACGGCTAATACAACTTATATAGTTACTATTGTCGATGGAAATGGTTGTAGAGCAACTGTTTCAAAAACAATAACTGTTATATCTGCTCCTTCAACTGTAATAACAGCGACTGAAACATCATGTACATCTAACGACGATAAAGTAATCAGTGGTGCTGCTGTAACTTTAACAGCAACAGGAACAGGTACTTTTACTTGGACACCTGCTGGATCAGGAAGCTCTATTACCGTTAATCCAACTGCAACAACAACATACTCTGTTGTTTTACAGGATGCGAATGGTTGTACGGCTAATGACAGTCATACTATTACAGTAGTGAGTGCACCATCTGCAAATATAACAGCTACGGAAAGCTCTTGTACTGCTAATGACGATAAAATACTGAGTGGTGCGGCTGTGAGTTTGTTGGCAAGTGGTGGCTCAACTTACGCTTGGAGCAATGGCTTGGGTACTGGTGCAGGACCTAAAACACCTTCTCCAGCTTTGACTGCTACAACTACATTTACGGTTACTGTAACAGATGCGAATGGTTGTACAGCTACAAACAATAAAACAATAACTGTAGTCAGTCCAGCAACTACAAGTATTACTGCCGCTGAAACCTCATGTACAACAAATGATGATAGAGTGGCTTCGGGTGCAGCTGTAAATTTAACAGCAAGTGGTACGGGTACATTCCAGTGGGCACATACTTCAAATACTACAGCTACTCCACCAACGGTTAATCCAACTGCTAATACTACATATAGAGTTACACTAACGGATGTAAATGGTTGTATTTCTCCAGTGGCTACTAAAACAATTACAATTGTAGCACCGCCAACAGCTGCTGCGGGAGCTGACCAAACGTTGTGTAATACTAATTTTACAATTACAGGAAATACACCAGTAGGTCTTCAAACAGGTTTATGGACAGTAGTTAGTGGTACTGCTACTTTCGCATCAGCAACAAGCCCTTCTACAAATGTAACAGTTACTAATGGAACAGCAGCAACATTAAGATGGACAGTGAGCGAGGGAGCTTGTACTGCTTCCGATGATGTAGTGGTAAGATCTGTTGCTGCAGTGGCAGGTTTAGACCAAATCTTCTGTGCACAACCTACCATGATCATGACAGCTTTGGCTCCATTATCTGGTACAGGTGTATGGAGTATTATAAATGGCGCACCAACAATTGCAAATGTAAATTCTCCAACAACTTCAGTTGCTGTACCTACAGGTACTACAGCTACTTTGAGATGGACTGTAAATACCGGCATTTGTGGGACATTGACAGATGATGTGATTTTAACTAATTTTCAATCATTTACTGTTAATGCTGGGGTAGATGTATCGCAGTGTAATAATGGTAATTTTAATCTATCGCCAGGTGCTATCACCAATGTTGCGTGTGCAGCGAATGCAGCTGTTGTCAATGGCGGATTTGAATCACCTTATCAAGCCCCTAATACATATAGTATTGTTAATCAAAGTGCAGTATCAGGTTGGAAAACAACCGCTTCAGATAATATGATTGAATTTTGGGGTACTGGTTTTAATGGAGTACCTTCAAGAGAAGGTAATCAATTTGTTGAATTAAATGCCAATATTACTTCGGGACTATATCAGGATTTATGTGTTTTACCAGGAGACTCAATCACTTGGTCTGTCGCTCACAGAGGTCGTGCTGGCAGAGATAGTATGGTTATTAAAATAGGTATGCCGGGTGCACTCATTGAACAAAGAAGAGTAGGTACAGGTAATACTGCATGGGTTGTTTATACAGGTAGTTACAAGGTTCCAGCTGGACAGACTGTAACCAGATTTCAATTTGAGGCATTAAATACTGCTTCTGGAGACAACTCAGTAGGTAATTTTATTGATGATGTTAAAATAAATTTAATATCACGTATTCCTATTCCAGGTTCATGGTCAGTAGCCAGTGGAACGGGTACAATAACATCACCTAATACGCCTACTACAACAGTAACAGGAGTTCCAGTGGGTACAAGTATTGTTTTAGTATATACTGCTAATAATGGTGTTTGCTCTGCATCAGATACGATTGTGCTTACAAATAACCCAATACCAACAGTTACAGTCCCAGCCAATCAGACAGTTTGTGCTGGCGCAACTACAACTGTTAATTTTACGGGAACGGTTGCGGGTACAACTTATAATTGGGTAAATTCAAATCCAAGTATTGGATTAGCTGCAAGTGGCAGTGGTAATCTTTCTTTTACAGCTACTAATTCAGGTTCAACTGCTATCTCAGGCAATATTACGGTGACACCAGTCTATAATGGTTGTACTGGACCGTCACAAGTATTCACTATCACAGTTAATCCGACCCCCTCAGTATCAGCAGTTTCAAATCAAGTACTTTGTAATGGGGCTTCAACGACGGCAGTGAGTTTTACTGGTTCATCGGTAGCAGGAACTGTTTATAATTGGACGAACGATGCTCCAAGCATAGGTTTGGCAGCAAGTGGCTCAGGTAATATACCTTCATTTACAGCGACAAATTCAACAGGAAGCCCAATAATAGCTACAATCACAGTAACGCCGTCGGCGAACGGTTGTAATGGAACTGCGAGAACTTTTACGATTACAGTAAATCCGACCCCCTCAGTAACAGACCCTGCTGACCAAATTGTGTGTAATGGTGTTTCAACAACCGCAATTACAATGACTGGTTCAGCTGTGGCAGGTACAGTGTATAATTGGACAAATAATACTACAAGTATCGGCTTGGCAGCGAGTGGCGCGGGCAACATATCAGCTTTCACACCAACTAATTCAACAGGTAGCCCAGTAATTGCAACAATAACAGTAACGCCAACAGCAAATGGTTGCCCAGGCACACCCCAGACATTTACAATAACTGTCAACCCATCAGTTTCAGTAACGGCACCTTCTAATCAAGTGCTATGTAATGGCGCGTCCACTACGGCAGTTACTTTTAGTGGTTCAGCAGCATTAGGGACTGTATATAATTGGACGAATAACGCACCAAGCATAGGTTTGGCAGCAAGTGGCTCAGGAAATATACCTTCATTTACAGCGACAAATTCAACAGGAAGTCCAATAATAGCTACAATCACAGTAACACCGTCGGCGAATGGTTGTAATGGAACTGCGAGAACTTTTACGATTACAGTAAATCCGACCCCCTCAGTAAAAGACCCTGCTGACCAAATTGTGTGTAATGGTGTTTCAACAACCGCAATTACAATGACT
>JANPHO010000561.1:0-24015 GCA_031424515.1 Saprospiraceae bacterium | reverse complement strand
TCTGGACTCAATATTAGGTAACAAAATGAGTCCAGAGGACTCACACATTTGTAGAAAACATTGAAATAACAAATGCTTCGAGTCCAGTGGACTCGCACATAAACACCAACTTTTAGAACCAATCAACCCTGCGCCATCGGGGTTAAAGACTTCAGTATAATTAGCTTTCAAATAGTTCTCTGTATAACTGATTGTATTGTTTTGCAATATTTTTAGGGTCAAACCTTTGGGTATTTTCAAAGCCTTTTTCAATAAGAGAAATGCGATAACTGTCATTGTTCAAAACACTATCAATACCCGCTCGAATGTCCTCAATACTGAGGGGATTCACAAAACAAGCTCCTCGACCCGCCACTTCCGGCATTGATGAAATATTGCTCGTTATCACTACCCGCCCCACCGTTTGGGCTTCCACTATAGGCATTCCAAAACCTTCAATCAGGGAACAAAATAGTAAGATATCAGCACTTTCGTAAGCTTTTAACATATCCTCTTCACTCAGGTTAACGCTTATTTTATAGTCAATTTTATATTCTTTTAAAAGCCTAATTTGTTCTTCTGAGATTTGTCCAATTATATGAAAGCAGCAAGGAATCCCTTGTAAAGCCGCTGCGTGTCGTTCTAAATTTTTATTGGGCGAATTGCCAATGTGGAGGAATGTCGGGTATTTTTTTGAAAATGTTTTGGGGCTCTGTTTAAATTCTGACTTTATAACCGTTGGAATAACCCGAATTTTTTCAGCGGGGCAATTGGTATATCGAATAACATCTGCTTTTGTGGCTTCCGATACAACTGTTAAAAATCGGCAGTGTTTAACGGGGAGTTTGAGCCAAAAAGCCCATAATATCCACTTGCTTATTGGATTTTTTCCGTCCAGCAAACCACAGTCATGAATGGTCAAAATCGTGTTTTTACGGGGTAAGCCCAACACTAAAAAGTTCGTATCGCCCGTCACATGATTTATTTCAGCTTTATGTCGCCTCACTTCAAGAATAGCTCGAAGCCGCGGCAATAATCCTCTACTGTAAAACGATGTGCAAAAAATATCCAATTGGAATGGGCTTTTCTTCGGGTAATGGACAATCATACTGCCAAATGAATTTTCGATACTCACATTGCCCGTCGGATTAGCCCTTCTGAAAAACAGACGAACAGTAACAAAAGTCTTTGAAGGTTTAGGTGAATACATGCCCGAAACCATATCATTTTTTATTGAAAAAAGTATCGACATGATGCTCTACGAAACAAAAACCTGCTCCAGTTGGGTTAATTGATTTAGCACTCGGAAACATTGCGGTTGAAAAATGAAATAGATTTTCTATTCCTTTAACTCTACAATCATAATCTAAAACTGCCTTTTCATCTTGTCCCAGGCGCATAAATCCTGCGGGATGATAAACATCTTCAATTTTAGCAGCTGCAATATTAGGTTCATAAACTACTGAAAACTCAACGCCATTACTTTTCAACCATTGCGATAGTGATGTTTTGATATCTTCAATTGCATTTTTATCTTCTTGACTGACCGACCAATTGAGCCGTGCAGCTTTTTGACCATATTTATCGATTTTATCGGAAAGACTAATATGATTGGCATTCGGAAAGGCTTGCTCCATTTCTAATTGTAAGCTCCAAGTTTTCCGATGGACATACATTTTTTTTAAAATCAAAGCGTTAAAACCAAACCTCACCAGAAACTCAATACCGACAAGTACTTCTTTTAAGTTAAATTTATTCTCCTGCTTTCCAAAAAGTATCTTTTTAATGGCAGTAAAAACTTGCACTTCTTTATTGATGATGGGATGCGCGAATCCAACTTGACCATTCCCTGCTACTTCAATCAACCTTTTAGTAATCAGGCTTCCATTCATAAACCTCGGCAATAAATCTTTTCCCTCAATATTTGGTAAATGATTCGTAATTCTAAAAAGTTCGACTGAAAGATGGTCACCGTAGTGCTTTCCTAAATCATTATTTATCAATACATTATGGCGCTCATTAATATCCAGCATCAATCGGCAAGATTCAATTGCACCAGCTGTTAAATAAAAAATGTCCGCTTCAATGATTTCTTCTACCCCCTCAGTATCTGTGCATTTTACGGCGTGAATCGTCTTGTTTTTAAAAATAAAATCGGTAACCCGTTTGTTTTTGAGAATTCGGACGGAAGCCAACGTGTTTTTATCAAGAAGCTTATAAATATTTCGGCGGCTGTATTTGAGCCAGATACCCGTTTTTAAATCCGCTTTATCATTGCCCAATTTATCCAAAGCCTTTGTGTTGCCTAAAAGGTTTTTAATAACGGCGTGTTTGTAGCGTTCGTTGATGTCGATGATGGTATTCCAGTCGGAGTCGTTGGCTGGGTTGTCGCGCTTATCAAAAAATAAAACCTGACCGCCCCAACGGGCAGAGGTACCACCCAGACCGAAATATCTACCATTTTGAGCCGCTGACGATGCTGGCGATTCCGCCTCGACACCCATTTCTTTTTCGTCTTTTATCTTTTCATTACCTATTTCAACAACCGTAATCTGAGCATTTTTTCCTAAGGTTTCAACTAAGCGTTTTGCTAAATATGTTCCGTAAGTACCACAACCAATTATGCAAATTTTGGGGCTTATAATTACCATTATGTTAAATCAATTGTTTTCTATTTGGAAAATTGCTTTTGTAGTTTTCTCCTTAACTGGAGCCGTAATTCGTGATTCAATCAATCGCAGCGATAATAATATTTCAGCTAAAACTCTCTGAAAAGCGTAATACCAACCATGTTTGCCGTCAAAAATGCCTTTTTTAATGATTAAACAATAAAATAATATGATAAATGGTGCCGGAATAATCCACCACCGCAGTTTATCGCTCATTTTAAGGTTTTTATACGGCGTTGCATTCAATTTTTCAGATTCTTGTTTTAAATATTTATCCTGTGAAGCCAGCCAGTGTGAAAACGGCTTACGGTCATCATGGTGGATAAAACCTTCTAAAGTCGCAACATTTCCGTCAATGATAACGGCATGTCCATGACCATCATTCACGTAGTGTGCGCGGCTTTTGGCGTACAAAACTTTACGGGGTGGATACAAAGTGCCCCGCAAAGGCTTACCAAATATGTCATATTTGAAACGAGCTGAATAAGCCGCCACTTGATTGGGATTGAGCGACAACTCGTTTATGGATTTTACCATTTCATCATCCAAGATGTAATCCGCATCCATTGACAAAACCCAATCGGACTTGATTTGATCTAAACCGAAATTGCACTGATCAGCAAAGGAGATAAAACGGCGTTGGTACACTTCCACCTGTGGATATTGCTTCAAAATCGCCATCGTATCGTCCGTACTGAAACTATCAATCACGACAATTCGGTGCGCCCAAGTCAATTTATCGAGGTTCCGAGCAATATTAGGAGACTCGTTGTACGTCAGAATAAGGGGCGTGATGTGTTGCGAGTTGTCCATTTTTAACTTTTTGATACATTTTCAGATACCGCCTGACCAATACTGAGGGGTCGAAGTCCTTTCTTATTTGTTCACCGCTTCGGCTTGCTATTTCTATTCTTTTTCCAGTTTGAATATGTGCTTCATTGAGTTTTTCAAAAAGACTTTCAACTGTGGTATCGCAGACCCAACCCATGTTTTTTTCCACCACATAGTCCACCAAACCCACATATTGACTTACCAACACCGCCGTACCTACCGCTAAAGATTCAATCACAACATTCGCAAAATTTTCGTTGTGCGAAGGCAGAACCATTAAATCTGCCGCTTGAAAAATGCTCAGTCTTTCATTCGCATTGACCCAACCGAGCCAATTGATTTTTGAATCAATTTTAAGGTCTTCACTGAGTTTTTTTAATTGCTGAATGTAGGCTTCTTCACCATCGCCCGCTATAGAAAGTGTCCATTGAAATTGCACTTTGCTGAGGGCTTCAAACAACAATTCTAAGCCTTTTTTTTCATGGATGCGTGATAAAAAAAGCAAGCGAAAACTATCGGAATTAGGGGTCGTTTTGACAGTTTTAATAGTGGGAATAGTTAAAAAATTAGGGATATTTTCACTTTGCCAATTGGGTATTAATTCCAAACATTCAGTGCGTTCTTGTTCCGATGTAGCGTGTAAAAAAACGTTTTTTAAAAGCTTATTACCAATAAAACGCTGAAAAATAGGTTTAAATCTGCCTTTTATACTAAACGGACTCAACATACCGCGCGGTGCGTGAACGGGTTTGACACCCCTCAGTAAACACACCACCGTAGAGAATATAACTGTTAAATTCCACCACGAATGGATGTGCACTGCATCGTAATTTTTAACATTTTGCCACAACCACCACAACAGCGGCGGCGATAATTGCGAATGGTCAGGGGTCCAACGCCGGAAATAATAAACATGAACACCTTCAACTAAAACTGGCGTGCGGCTGTGTACGGGCAAATCCTTTTTGACATTGGCATTCGTCGCCGCTACCGTCACTTGACAACCACCATAATTGACAAGATTTTCACACAATAAACTTATTGAAGTGATAGTCCCACCATAGCCAAAAGCAGGTTTGTAAGTCGGTATTATTTGAAGGATTTTCATAGTAAGTAGTTGGGCTAAAATAATCACAGTTTTCTTTTCTGAGTCGGCTCTAAAAATCGTATAAAATACTCCGCTTTGCTACGCATTTTATACGATTTTCAGCCCGACAGAAAACAGTAATTATTTTTATTGGGCAACAGGATTTAGGCGACAGGCGACAGAATCTTGTGATTTGTCATGTAGTTTTTTTTTATTGCTAAAAGGATATTTTCGTAGCTATACTGTTGAATTAGTTCTTTTGAACGGTTTTTCATTTTTAAAAATTCATTTGGTGCCAATGACGTTATGTGGTATATGTGTTCAGATAGTTTTTGGATATCGCCTGACGGATACATGAACCCGTTGCCATCAATCAAATCATAAGCGGAACCGACCATATCAGATAATATAACGGGTAAACCAAAACACATGGCTTCATTGGTGGAAAGCCCCCACGTTTCATACATACCAGAACACATGACGTAGAGGTCCGAAACCAAATAATATTGAGGCATTAAACTCTGATTGATAAAACCCGTCATCAGAACATTTTGCCCTAAATCATGCTCTTGGATAAACACTTCCATTTCACCTCTCAAATTGCCTTCACCCACAAAAACGACGAAAACATCGCTGCGATTGGGCAATAAAGTCAGGGCTTTTAACAAATCTAAAGGGCGTTTTTTATCAATATACTTTCCTGAGCAAATAATGACTTTTTTACTGAGGGGTATGCCTAATTCTTGGCGAATTTTTGCAATGTCGTTTTTATTGTTTTCGTAAAAACTAATAAAGCGTTGATTATCAATGCTGTGTGGAGCAAAAACGATTTTATTTTCAGGCACATTGAGCATTCGGTAATAATCCATATTTTGCTTTCCAACCGCTAAAAACGTATCCGTCAATTTAAAAATGACTTTACTAAGCCAAAAGGTCTTAATTTTTTTAACCAACGTATTGGCTTTTTTTTCTTCAATCACAGCCGTGTTATCTCCGCGTAAAAAAATGCGGTGACCTAAAAATTTACCCACAAATACCGCTAAAATAAGCGTTACCGAATTCCAGCCATGCACCCAAATAATGCTTTTTGCGGGAAGAGCCATAAGCTCCTTGATGATGCCATAATTACACAAGCCCGTAAATGTATCGAGCGACTCGTGCCGAGCATAATTTTTAAGAAACCTATACTTGTAGTTACTCAACAATGGGATGTCCCATTGCACTGCCACTCCAAATTCCACGTCTTTTTTTACCTCTACTCCCACTTTTGAGCAAAACCAAACCTCAAAATCCACATCCTCGTCGGCAGCAATGCGCTCATACAATGGCGATTGATATTGAATCGGATGTGAAATAAGTTGTATGATACGTGGTTTGGACATGTGAATTTATGAGGAAAGGTTATTGGTTATTGGTTATTGGTTATTGGTTATTGGTTATTGAAGGAATATTTAGTTGCTAACTTGGTTTAAAGTTGGCTGTAGTTTTAACATTTAACTAAGCGGGTATTAAACCCAATAGTTGATTCTCCCGAATTAAAATATTTGAAATTATTTTTCTTTAGTTGTGCATAGATATTTTCTCTGCAATGCATTTCATCGTGAATTTCGATAATCACAAAACGAGTTTTTGAGAGAAAACGGGCTACTTCGGCATCGGCTTCAAAAATGTATTTTTCTGCCCCTTCAATATCTAATTTCAGTAAATCAATATTTTCACCGTTAAAATGCTGATTGATAATATCGGTTATGGTGTAGGCTTTTAAGGTGTTTTCAGCGTTATCGGTTTCCTTCACGGTGATTGACCAATCTTCTCCATCTCTAAAAGTGCGTTCAGTAGTGAGGTACGTGTTTCTACTCCATAAGCCAGCGTTGACTAAATTACCATTCACGGAAAAATTATTGATGTGCATGTTTTTTTTAATCATTTCATAGTTGTCTTTATCGGGTTCGATGCTGACAACTTTTGAATGTGGCAAACTTTTTTGAAGATAGAGCGTTGTAAAACCCACGTTGGCACCACCATCAATGATATTCCACCCTTTGGTTTCTTTTTCAAATTGAAGCATAAACTCAACAACTGCCTTGTATTCCTCAATTACAAATATCTGATTAAAAACGTGTTTGTCACTGCCATTGGCTCTTACTGCTACGTCCACTGGCAAGGTATTGACCGACGTTTTAAGATATTCCACGTTGTTGATGTCAGATGAAGGCTTTTTAGGGAAAATATATGCGCCGATGCCTATAAAATTCAAAAGGGTTTTAATTTGTTGTTTCATTTCTGTCTTTTATTTTTTTTGCAGGAATACCCCCAACTATTGTATTCATTGATACATTTTTATTGACAACTGCTCCCGCGGCGATGATTGCTCCCGACTCAATAAGAACGCCGTCGAGAATGCTACAACCGTGCGCTATCCAAACATTATCTTGGATAATAATGCCTTTACTCGTTGAACCCTGCTTGCTAATAGTTTGATTAAGATCTTGGAATTTATGGTTATTCGGAATAATCATGCTTGCTCCAGCGATTAAAACGTCGTCGCCAATGGTTAAACCACCGTGACCGTATAAAATATTGTAAGGGTTGATACTGCATCTTTTGCCGATTCTGATGTCGCCTCCATAAGATAATATCAAAGTACCATCCAAAATTTCAGTCCCCTCGCCTATCGTGATTGTTCCGCCCATCCGTGTGTCTATAACTGCTGAGGGTGCGATGAAGGTGTTGGGGTGAATAAAGATGTTCTTACGAGCCAATTGCCTTAATTGGTACTGATGCCTCAAGCGGGCGATAGCGTTTTTTAACTTTCTGACCATGAGCAATCAGCAAATACATTTCCATAATTACTGCCATCAAAAGCGGCAAATGCACTACCATTATCAAAAACATCAAACGGCGTTTTATCCGATAAATATTCATACACATTGCCCGCCCCACTGAATAAGGCTACGTCCAGAGAATACATACCGGGCGTCAGAAAATTAGCAGGAATAGCACAAGACAGCTTGGTCTGGGTTTTACTATTTAAATCTGGCTTGTGCAGAGTAGTGAAAATCTTATTTTTCATTTTATCTAAAACGGCAATGCCCAGTGTCACATCAGCCAGTTTAGTTTCTTGAGACTCCACTTCTACGTGTATCACAACGGGTTCGTCGTGCTTGAATTTGCTCGTTGCATCCAGTTTTTCATCCGCTAAATCAAT
This sequence comes from Saprospiraceae bacterium, assembly GCA_031424515.1. Lineage (GTDB taxonomy): Bacteria > Bacteroidota > Bacteroidia > Chitinophagales > Saprospiraceae > JAAFJT01. Next base: position 16,241 of record JANPHO010000561.1, on the reverse strand, counting down.
TTTAGCAACTTTGACTACGTTAAAACTGGACTTTTTATTGACATAATTGCCCACATCATTTGCCGTGCTGTTGCCTCGTAAATACTTCTCAATTGCCGTTGAGGTATCACCATAAAATTCAACCCCACCCTTATTTAAAAGAATACATTTCTTACATAATTGAGCAATAACGCCCATGTTGTGACTCACAAAAAGAACGGTTCGCCCCTGATTTTTACTAACGTCCTCCATTTTACCCAAGCATTTTTTCTGAAATTCAGCATCACCGACGGCTAAAACTTCGTCAACCACCAGTATTTCGGGCTCTAAATGAGCTGCCACGGCAAAAGCCAAACGGACGTACATACCCGAACTATATCGCTTCACGGGTGTATCCAAAAACTTTTCGATACCACTAAATTCAACGATTTCATCGAATTTGCTCTTGATTTCCGCACGGGTCATTCCCAGTACAGCACCATTCAAAAAGATATTTTCGCGACCAGTCAATTCGGGATGAAAACCTGTACCCACTTCTAAAAGACTGGCTACTCGCCCGTTCATTTCGATTTTACCCGCACTGGGTTCGGTGATGCGTGAAAGAAGCTTGAGTAGGGTACTTTTACCCGCTCCGTTTCTTCCGATGATACCAATGGCATCGCCTTTTTTAATTTCGAAAGAGACGTTATTTACCGCCCAAAACTCTTCTATTTCATTGCCCGTAACCATAGCATCATTACCTTTTTGAAACATTTGTTTCACGCTACGTCCCCAATTTTTAATACCACCTACCATCACGTCCCGCAAGGCGGTATAACTCTCTTGTTTTTCGTGACCGATGAGGTATTTTTTACCTAGATTTTCAACTTTAATAATTGTATCAGACATAGTAATGTTTACTTTTAAATTAAATCAGCGAAGGTTTTTTCCATTTTTCTGAACTTCTGAATCGCAAAAAACAGTATAATTATAGATATACCGAACGAAAGAAAAGCGTAAATACTGAGGGGGTCGGTTGTGCTATCTCGAATGATGCACCATCTAAAACCATCAATAATCGTCACCATAGGATTCAGATAATAAAGCGGTTTCCACTCATCCGGAATGACATTGCTGCTGAAACCCACGGGTGAAATATACAAGCCAAATTGAACAATAAAAGGTATAATGTATCTGAAATCTCGGTATTTGACATTCAAAGCGGTCAAATATAATCCCAAACCAAATGCGGCTAAAAACGATAAAAATATATAGATGGGTAAAAAGACAATGTGCCAACTCGGTACGTATTGATAATAAACCATTAAAACTATCAATAATACGAATGAAATCATGAAATCGACAAAACTCGTTATGACTGAACTCGCAGGTACTATCAAACGGGGAAAATAAACCTTCGATAATAGATTGGCATTACCAATTAAACTATTGCTCGCCTCACTCAAAGCGTTGGAGAAAAATTGCCAAGGAAGCATGGCTGCAAAAACGAGTATTGCATAAGGTACATCGCCCTCCGTCTGCATTTTGGCTAATTTCCCGAAAACGATTGTAAATACTACCATCGTTAAAAAGGGTCTTAAAACTGCCCACAATACCCCAATAACTGTCTGTTTGTACCGAACTTTTAAGTCCCGCCACGATAAAATGTAGAACAACTCTCGATAGCGGTATAAATCAGACCAATAATTTTGCTCCGTTCTGCCTGGTTCAATTATGAGATTATACGAGCTCTTTGGATTCTCCATAAAATGTTTTAATATTTTTTTCGCGGTTAAATATATCAGTCATAGCTTCAAAAACCTGCTGATGATAAGCATCCCAAGTGTATTGTTGAGCCACTAAAGCGGCCTCTTCTCCTACTTCTTTTAATAAATTACGGTTATAATAAAATTTTTCAATCGCTTTCACCCAAGCATCCAAATCACCTACTGGCAATACTTCGCCCCCACCCTGCGCCACAGCATCTTTTGCTCCTGTATTTTCTGAAACTAAAATCGGAGAACCACACGCCATCGCCTCAATCACGACTTGCGCCCAACTATCAATATTGGATGGAAAAAGGAACAAATCCAGTTGATGATGCATTTCAACCAATTCCGCATGATTCAAAAAAGGAAAATATCTTAAGTATGGAACATTTGTATCAGGCAAAGGAAAATCATCAACGGGACCTATCAAGGTTAATCGAACTTTCAATCCTTTTTGAATAAGTGTTTCGAGAACCTTCATTAAAAAGGGCAATGCTTTTCTAAGACTCAACGTCCCAATGAAATACAATTCAAGTGCGCGCCCCCTCACCGAGTTCTCAGGATTAAAAACCTCAGTATTATAGCTTTTTTTATGTTTAAAAACAGCTTGATTGATGCCTAAATATGTTTTATAAATACGTTCGGCGGGGAAGCCGTAATCAATCAAGGTCTTTTCTGCAAATGTTGATAAAGCAATAATATAATCTGTGAATTGAAGTGCTTGAACTTTATGTTCAGAGACAAACTCCAGTTCTTTTGAGTTTGAATAAACACCTGCTTTCTCTAATATTGGATTTTGAAACTCATGATGTACGGCAGTAAAATCTAAAACTGTAATTTTATTTCGCAGTTTAGCCATTTTAAAAGTCTCCAAGTTGGATGTTTCATAGCCAATAACGATGTCAAAATCTGCCTTTTTGATGATTTGAGCAACCTTTTTATCGAACCATTTGTGGCACGTTTTGATACTCTTGAATTCAGATTTTACAACTTTTTTCACCGCTGCTATCAGTGGGAAATGCGTGATTTTGTTATCATCTATGCCCGTGTAGCGTTGTTTATGAATCTTTGACAGAATATCATTTACTTTTTTAAAACCACTGGATTTTGGTAAGAGTATTTTATTAGCTGCAATGGACGTGTAAAACTGGGTCAACACGTTCTGTTTAAATAATGCCACGAGAAGCGCATTTACGTGTTGTTTACCTACGTGACTAACTATAATTTTCATTCTTTAAATCATTTTTAGCAGCATAAACTTTATCTAAAAGAGTAAATCCGAAGAAAACGAACGCTGTTTGATATGCGTTGAAAACAAACAGTGTAAAAAAGAAAATGTATAAAAGTATGGGCACCGAGAGTATCATCGGCACGCGCAATTGGGTGGATAAATAGGCGAACAAGCCTAATCGAATAAATAATAAAAAATAACCGCCTTCCACGACAATCCGTTCTGGCTCCTCTTCGCAGTAGCCGTATTCAATCAGTTCGGGCGATTTGCCCCATTTATTGGTTGAACCTTGATAGGTGGCACCTAAACCAATACCAAACAAAGGATATTTACCCTGAAAATCAAAAGCTTCAACGAAAGTGCTGAGTGTTCGGGATTCTGCCTCCCCTGATTTTTGACCTGACGTTACCCGATATGCAAAGCCCGTGTAAGCCCTTTCTACGAATGATAATTGTTTACCTACGTTGAATACGACACCCAATATTAACGCCATAGCTATGATTGCCACGAGCTTTATTTTATTGCCCAAATTACCATAACTCATTAAACCAAAGCAGGTGCATATAACCAAAGGCAACATAATACTCCGACTACCATTCATAAAAGCACTCACTAAACTCAAAGCCACCATACACAATAGGAGAACTACATTCTTTTTGGCTTCAACCATCAACGCCCATATAAATAAGCCCGTAAAAAAAAGTAATGAACCATAGCCTGCTATGTATGAAAATGTTCCAATTACGCGAGCTCCGCCCTCGTCATCAAAACCAACCACATCATCGGAGCTTTCATAGCGGTTGAGTATATGTGAGCTCGGTAAGCTAAATTGCACAAATGTCAAAAAGGCTTCCGCAATACACACTATTATCATGATTTTGATGAGATTCTGAACGGGAAAAGCATCTCTTTCACTCAAATACGTTAACATCAATAACCAAAACCCAAAATGTAATATAAAGCCAAATGCACCGTGAAATAAAGTCATATTCATCGGATTGAGGGCTAAAGCTGTAAACGCAAAAACTAAAGGAATCACCAATGGATAAGAAAACACCGGCTTTTCACGCCGCATAAAAGCCACGACGATAAATGGCGAAATTAATTGTACCATGAACAACACGTCATTCACCCCAGAAACACCTGCGAATACCCATTTTCTTAACGCACCGTGAAAGGTTGTGTACAAAAAATAGAACAATAAAAGGTTCTGATTCCGCTTTAAATCTGCTTGGGTAAGTGTGGTCATTGTCAGTGAGTAGAGTTGTTTAAGGTATATATTGCTGTTAAAAATGAGCGTTTATTTGATATTATCAACCAATCTTACACATAGTGCCATCAATGTCAATGTCGGATTTGAATGCGAACCCGTTGGAAAAACAGAGCTGCTACACACGTAAATATTATCATGCCCCCAAACCTTTAGTTGACTATCAACAACGCCCGTTTCGGGCGTCGCGCTCATCCTCGTACCGCCCATATGATGGTTAGCGTCTGTCAAATATGATGACCAAATTGGGTTGTCTAAATATATATGCGGATAAATATTCAGCTCACCTAAAGACAATCTTTTAAATTCATCTTTTAAAAAATTGGACATGGTATTCACCGTTTGCCATGTCTTGTTCGTGATTTTCCAATGTATTTTAGCCTTTGGTATGCCAAATGGGTCTTTTTCATCACTCAACCCGATAAAACTATCTGAAATGGGCTCTTGCTCCAACATAAGGTTGATGCGTGGTAAAGCTTTATGCTTATAAACGAACCCCTCAATAATCAATGCTTTTGCGGTGAAAAAGTAACTATCGATGTTCCTCAATACCTTTCTAACCGCCACCAAACGTCGAACATCTCTAAAGTTAAAAAGCTCTGTATAAGGGTTATCTTCTGGGTTTTCGTATTCTCTGAATTCAACGAGTGCCGATGTATTCATCAATTTGTATTTCCGCTGCGCCGCTTCCGTCAAACTCAGGCGAACAGAATATTTCCTTTTTTGATAAATATGCGTATTAAAAGTAGATTGTAATTTGTACAGGTTGGGGTGATTCAATGTCCCGATTTCGATACATGGATGATCCATAAAACACTTGCCCAACCAACCCGAATGATTGCCAATCCCGCCTTTCTTTTGATGGTTATTGGCTAATAAAATTCTGTTGGTTTCAATCCCACCAGTAGCTAAAAGGAGATTTTTAACGGGGATTTCGACTTGCTCTTTATTAAAATTGCTAATCTGGATTCTATCCGCTATCCCCTCAGTATTGAGGTCAATTTTAGTCAAAACGGCATTATAAATAACCGTTACATTTTGCTTCAATTGTTCGTCGTAGAGTTTTCTAAGATTGGGTTGTGGTGCCCATTTTGAAAAATGTTGATACATTTTATCCTCATCGCAATCTAATTTTTCATAAGCCAACCTTTTAAAGATATCCTCTTTATAATCCCATTCATCAATATTCATAAACCGATTAGCGATGGGATAATAAGGCGTCAAATCACTCAAATTAATGGGCCAGCCGCTGTCATTTACCCACTCTTTTTTATCAAAATCCAGTTGTGTAAATGGGAGCGATTGTCCTCCCCAAGCAATGGAAGTGCCTCCGATGGCTCTTTTACGACCGCTTATTGCATTTTCAACGATTTTTCCGGTTTGTTCAACCGTGTTGAGCTCTTGTCTTTTTTCATCTTCCTCAAAATGTCCCGACTCAATGAGCAAAACCTTTTTATTCTTTTCAGAAAGTTTTACAGCCAATAAAATGCCTGCAACTCCTGCCCCAATGATTGTAAAATCGAATGGTTTCTCTAAATTACTGAGGGGGGGGCTGCTATTAAAATCTATGTAAGGCATTCAATCAGGGTATTTTGAGAAACTACGGATATTATTGTGTAAATACGTCTTATTTCGAGTTGAAAAAATGATTTTTCCCTCTGGATTTTGAAGAGCATTTTGAGCTAAAATATAGCCTACTCTATCGCTGGGGTCTATGTTATCAATCAAAATATTATCCCTATTTTTCAAACAACTGTGGTGAAAATGGATTTTATCAGGAAATTTTTGCATCACATATTGAGTTTCTGCTAAAATGTTACCCTCGTACTGCAAAATATCCCAATCTTTTAAATCTTCTGGATTTATGGTTTTAACGTCTAAAATATTAGACCCAATACCAATAAATCTTACACGCCCTCTTCTCTTTAAATCTAAAAGGTAATTAAATGCTTCTTCAGTCAAAAAATTAGGCAACCCTTCGTGCAGTAATAAATAATCCACATAATCAGTCTTTAATCGCTTCAGGCTTTGATAAAAACTCGTTGAAATGAGTTTTTTATCAATTTGTCGATATGAAACTGGTATATAAGGATTATAGGTATTTGATGAAACTTGACTTTTAAAAGTACTTTTAACCTTTTTTAAATGATAATTCAAAGGCAGTAAAAGCTGAATTGGCATTGAGCCCGGTTCAAAAGAATGCCCCAAACCAAATTTTGTGGTGATGGTGACGTCCTTCCGTTTATCTTTTAAAAATTCTCCTAAAATCAGTTCAGAATATCCCTTGCCGTACAAAACCGCCGTGTCAAAATGACGGATACCTTCTTCATAAACAGCATTCAGTAGCTCTTTCACTTCTGAATAAGACTTCATGCTGGTTAAAGATGCACCTCCGAAGCCTAAATTATTTTTAATTGACAACATTTTGTTCACCCCCTCAGTTAACTTGATTGCTTAGTGGCTTGATTAGTTGTCATTATCCTTTCATATTTTGTCGTGCCTTTATTAAAAAGCATTGCAATCTTTGATCGCGCAGGTTTTTCTAAGTATTGAAACGTGAGGAATGAACAGAAAAGAAGAAGCATCAAGTACATAAAAAAATGTATGCCCGTAGCAAAATCTTTTGTAAATAACAAAACGAAAGATGAAATAGGGAACTGAAGCAAGTAAATACCGAAGCTCATATCGCCCAGCAAAGTGAATTTTTTGTTACTCAAGTACTTTATCGAAAAAGCTTCATTTTGGAGCAATATCACTATCAAAACTATATAAATGAATAGAAAGCCGATTTGCTTTAATGATGAACCAATATGAATCGTTTTAAAACCCCATAAAAAAATAAATAAACAACCTGTAAGAAACAAACCTAACAACGATAAAATGGAGATTTTAATGTTTTTAACGTACATCAGCCCCAATACATTACCGCAGAAGAAAATAGGAAATCTAAATAATGGGTGTTGATATAAATAGCCTTCTTTGAGGCCTGTTTTTAATAGAGAATTCGAGAGATTTACCGCAAAATAACTAAAGGAAACGCTGGCAAATAGTATTATTATAGCCAATATAATAGCTAATTGTATCCGCAAATTCTTTAATTTAAGAATATACAAAGGAAACAATACATAGAAAAATATTTCACAACTGATTGACCATGCAGGGTAGTTAATTGAACCCGGATAAAACCATGTTTGAATCATCAATATTTCAAACGGTAGTTTTTGCTGTAAATGTGTATGCTCATTGTGAACTAAAAAGTGGTATCCTAAAGTCAGAATTAACGCCAAAAAATATAATGGATAAATACGGGCAATTCTTTTAACGTAAAATGGAATAATGGAAAGATTATTCTGATCAATTTGCTTTTCGTATGCTACTACTAAGATAAAGCCCGACAGTAAAAAAAAGAAACTCACTGCCTCATCACCATTGTTGATAAATGTGTTTCTGATGGGTGAATAATGATAGAATACAACACTAATTGCCGCTATAAAACGGAGCAAATAAATGAAGTCCGTGTTTTTTTTCATGTTTTAGGGATTCCCCTCTGATTTTTGGGGTTAAAATTATAATTCAATAATTCTATTTTTTCATTTGACAACTTTAGAGCAATAGATTACGCAACCTCAGAAATAATTTTATACTAAGCCGTTGTCTTTTGTCCAAATCTTATATTGGCTAAATTCTGAGCCAGTTTGTGCGACGGTTTTTCAATAATTAAGAATACAACGTAAGAAACGAGCACCGATAAAAGAATATAAATAAAGTATGTATAAATATTTAATTCCATAAAATAAGATAAAAACAACACACTCAAACCGTGACACAAATAGATTGAGTAAGAAAATTGTCCCCCAAACTCCAAAATTTCTATAGATTTATGCGTTTTGTAAAACACTATTTCGCGTTCTATCCATTTCACCATCAATAAAGCAAACACATTCAATATGATAATATCACTTAAAAAAAAGTGAAATTTGAGAACATGGAGTGTTACACCCAGAGTAAAAATACTTATTCGATAAACACTTAATTCTTTGAAGGTAATATCCTTAATTTGCACACTTAACACATCAATTTTTTCAGCAACCAGAACGCCCAATAACCAAATGGGTAAGCCAATTATCCATGTCATAAAATCACCAAGCTGCCAGTAAGTTCCGAAGTAGTTCACGTCTTTTTGATAGATTAAAGACAATATATCATTTTGACAAAAAAGGATGACGATAATTATTTGTATTAAATAAGCTATTTGGCACTTAACCAGCCACGACAATTTAATTTTTCTTAAAATGGGGTATATCGTGTAATAAATCAATTCACAATACAAACTCCAAATGGGAATCAACACAAATTGATCATAATACATCGCAACTGAGGAAAGTATAACCAACGGAATCCCAATGCGTGCCCATCGTCTAATGAGGAATTTCCTGCTATTCAACTCCGTATCTTTAACAGGATAATGCACCACGAAACCTGAAATAATGAAAAAAGCAATTACAGCCCCTATACCATTGAATGAATTCGCTAATATTGCAGCAGTATATTTTCCAACGGTGGTTTCTGAATTTTTTAAAACTTTGACAAAGGGATTATCCAAATGAGACAGGAGCACGATTAAGGCTAACACGAACCTTAAACTATCCATTCCATTAATCCAATTTTTATTTTTTTTCATTCGGTTTGGTTTTGGGCTAACACATAGGGTATTTCACCCTCTAAAAGGTCATTTTACTGAGGGGGTGTCATAGGAATCAGACTGCTACCTTTTGTAAAATACTATCCAAAGTCATTTTGTACTGAGCATAAGAAAAAGCCTGTTTCCGAATGTGCGTATTACTCGTTTTCTCTTTTAAATTATTACCGTTGAATAACGTCTTTATTTTTTGAGCCAAGTCATCCGCGTTACCACTGCTAAAAATATAACCTGCATCACCTACAGCTTCAATCATCGGTGGTTGGTCAGATGCTATAATCGGCAAACCCAACGAAATAGCTTCGGCAATGACCAATGGATTGCCTTCTTTGTGGGTTGACGAAGGCACAATCAACACTTTTGACTGTAAATAAGCTTCAATAATTTGTTCATTATTCAGCCTACCTAAGTATGAAATATCGACTTGTCGCTCTTGGGCATAAGCCAATAATGCCTCTTTATCCTCCCCTTCCCCTGCAAATGCAATTTTTAAATTTAAAAGCGATTTCAACTTTGAAATCGCATCAATGAGTATAAAAATGCCTTTACCCTCTATCATCCGTCCCGCAAAAAGGATATCGAAAATTTTATTTTCCGATACGCCAGTCTTTTGTTTTGCAATGCGTTCCAATTCACCATCAATGGGGTTTAAAAGAATTTCAACCCTGTGATTGGGCGAAAGGCTTTGCAGAAGCTCTTTGGTATATTCGCTCAATGTGATATTCACAATGGCTTTACTGGCGAGATATTTCCGCAAGCGAGTAGCCATTTTAGCGGTAAAACTTTGATTTTCAGTTATATATGTATTATAAGTGATGTAAATCGGCAAATATTTTTTCCGCAACACCAATGCCACTAAACATATTTTTAAAGCAATTCCCCCATTTATAAAAATTAAATCTGTGTTTTTAATAACCGATATGAACTCAATTTTACTTTTACTCCTCACCACTTTGAATGGGTAAGTTTCATTGTCTGAGCCTAAAGTTCCCGTCAAAACCGTCACGTCATGCCCTAATGTACTGAGTGTTGAAGCCAACGTAAAAGTGTTGCGTTCCAAACCACCCATATCAGGGAAAAAATTTTCAGAAAATACCAGTATGCGCATCTTAAACTTTTTGAAATAAAACCCCTACAGTTGATGAAAGCCCTTTACTTTTAAAACGCAATGACCACTCAGTAATCGGCATCGTATCCGCATAATTGTAGTAGAAATCAATGAATTTAAGGTTATTTTCATTTAAAATTCTGCGAAAATCAATTTCCGTCACCACCGAAATATGTGCAGGATAAGAGAAATCTTTAAAAAATCGGTGCTCGTTTTTAATAAAAAAATTGAGCCGACTAAACAGGTTCAAATTATTAGGCGTACTCACAAAACCATATCCACCAGGCTTAATGATGCGTTTCATCTCGCGCATAAAATGGCGGGGATTTTCGATGTGCTCAATCACTTCAAGTGAAAAAGCAAAGTCCACACTGTTATCAGGCAAGTTCCAAAAATCATTCAAATCTGCCTTCACAAACTGTGCGTTTGCCGGTTTATTGGGTTCATCGTAATCATCCAACATGAGTATTTGATGAGCGTATGGCACCAACCTCTCGGTCAATTCTCCCCGCCCTGCACCTACGTCAGCTACGGTTTTATACTTTTTCTCACCCAATGAAAGCAATGCCCGCATTGCCATATCTTTAATTGTCGATGACGATTGTCCTTCAGTTTGTTTGCCTATAACCATTTTAAAATAATAAGTGATGAATAATAAGTGATGGGCGATGGGAAAAACTAAACGGAGAGTGTACCAATATTTTCATCTTGGTTGCTCATCACTTTTGGTTTTTTATTTAAAACCCCTTCACACATATCTACGACCTCTCGGCTTACATTTTGCCACGTGTAACCCGCAACCCGTTGTTTTGAACGCTCCGCATAATGCGTTATTAAATCTCTATTTTGAATAACCGATTTTATTTGCCGAGCTAAATCTTGTACATCGCCCGTTTTAAACAATAGCCCATTTTTTTGATGTTCAATAAAATCGCGCTGCCCACAATTATCAGAACAAATGCAGCATAGACCAGATGCCATAGCTTGCGTTAAAGCCAATGATTGCCCCTCGAAATAAGATGGAAGAATGAATATATCCGATCTTTCATACAAAGCAGTTTCTTCGGCTTGTGAAAATGTAGGAATTATCTCAAGATTCGGGTGTAAGCGTTTAGGAAACTCATGTAGAATGTCTTCTTTATGATTGCCTATCCCTGCCAAAATCAATGTCCAATCCGTAGGGAATGTTTTATGAACTTCCTCAAATGCTTGAATCATCATCGTTTTGCCTTTTCTCTCTAACCAACTGGCATTAAAGAGAAAAGTTAGTGGCGAATGCTCATTATACTGACCTGTCCCGATTTCTCGGCGAGGGGGGGTAGTATTCTTCGGAATATTTGCTTCGTAGAAACCGTTTTTAAAAATAGCAATTCCTTTGGGTTTTCTTCCAAGTACATTTATGAGATATTCTTTGTCCTCTTCATTAGAAAGCAATACCAAATCCGAGCGTTTCAAGCCTTTTACACTGGCATTAAAACGGATAAAATCGGGCATAAAAAGGGACTTAAAAGTCGTATTACGATAATTATACCGCGCTTCTTCTGCCCATCCCCGCTTTTCAATACCATGACTAAAAGACACTACTGGTACGCCCAAATCTGTGAAATAACCCGAAGATGGCTCGTGTACTAGTATTAAATCGGGTTTAATATTTTCGCTATTCATATAATTCCGTGCTGCCTTTCCCCAAAGAATGATGTGTTGCTCTCCCATGGGACATTCCTCACTCCCAATATGAATAAAATTATAGCCTTTTTCTTCAAAAGCGTTGCGCCAATTCCAAGCGATTCGACCCATGCCTGTTTCTTCCGTTAAACGAATTGAAGCAACGTGCACGACGGTTAAAGCTTCCTTTTTACTTGTATTTTTCATTGTATTTGTAAAAAATGAGTTTTAAAAAACTTTTTCCCGTAAAAGGTCAATCATTATACCCGTTCGTTTTGTCCTACCCTCTTTATTGAGGTGATAAGCAGTATCAAAATAATCAGCATTGGGAAACACAAATGTCTTGGGTGTATTGATAATCGGGCATTTTAATTGGCTTTTAAATAGGTTTTCGTATTGCTCTACGACCTCTTTGTTGAGTGTATATTCTGATTCCATATACGTTGGGAATGTGTAATACACTTTCGCTCCTTTCTGATTCGCTTGCTCTATAAATGCGTTGAGTGCATTTATTTCATCTTTATATTCCCTATAAAAAATCTTCCCTCTATCTGTTTGGTCTGCAGGTTGTGGTTGATTCAAGTGCGCAACCATATCGCCCTCCGTTGAAAAACCATCTCGTCGATACACCAATTCATTAGGGCTGGCTACGGATGCGAAAAAGAGTGAACTGACGCATCGTTGCCAATTGATGTCAATTAATCTAAGTCTATCATTGATAGAGTTTCCTAAATAATTCGCGGCGGAAGGGTTAACGTCCACTAATTGAGAGCATAATTTGGTATCGCCTTTTTTAGTTAAACCATACTCCACGGACAGAATGACTTTATCCCCTTCTTTTAAAAAATTGGCTGCTTCATTTAACCCGAATCCAACGCCTAATCCTGCGTGCAATCCCATATTCGCAACCGGAATTTTAAGGGAATCACTGATTCTTTTACTATCCAAGCCAAAAGCGAGATTCGAGCCACCCACAAATACCAAACGGGGTGAAGGCAATTCGGCTAAACGCTTTTCTTTTTCAATCGTTGCTCCCACAAAGGCGTTTGTGTTTCTAATTTTGGGTGCCACAAAGGCTTGTAGTAAAAAACAGAAACCGAGTGTCAAGGCGATAAATGCAGCTGCTTTTAAGAAGAATTTCATGAACATCTTACCCCCTCAGTATTAGAATTGAAAATAGATAAATTGTTGATTTTGCTCATAAGCTCCGAAGAGCAATATGGTGATTCCTAATAAAACATACACACTCCAACGCACATAAACAGGTTTTACGTCCAACCAAATTCTCAAAGATTTTCCCCGTTGCATCCACTCAGTAAAAAGCAATATGAAGAGTGAAAAACCGATAATTTGTAGATCAAATTTTGCAATGGCTAATTTTGAAAACAAGCCAGGTATTTTGAAACTTGTAAAAAAATGGGTCAAAATATAAAGCGCATCTTGAACACTTTTTGCCCTAAAAAACACCCAAGTCAAGCAAATAAGACTGAATGTAAAGGCTGTTTTAATAAAATTTAATAAAAGAGGGAAACGATTCAGCTTTAAAAACTCAACAAGTTTTGTTAAGGGTTTTGTGACCCACAATTCTATCACGAGATACAAACCATTCAAACCGCCCCAAATCACGTACGTCCAATTGGCTCCGTGCCATAAACCGCTTATTAAAAAAGTAACCATCAAATTGAAGTACAGGCGCCCTTTTGACACCCGATTTCCACCCAATGATATGTATAAATAATCCCTAAACCACGTGGATAGTGAAATATGCCACCGTTTCCAAAACTCTGAAATGGACTTTGAAAAGTACGGTCTATCAAAGTTTTTCATCAATTTAAAACCCATCACTTGTGCCGAGCCAATCGCAATATCTGAATAACCCGAAAAGTCACAATAAATCTGAATCGCAAAAAATACTGTCGCCACTATCAGCGCCAATCCTTCAAAATCCATTGGATTGTCATAAACTCTATTAACCGTGCTTGCCAACCTATCGGCGATGACGACTTTTTTAAAAAGCCCCCACGCCATCAGTTTTAAGCCATCCGTTACCTGTTTATAGTCAAATTTGTGTTTTTCATAAAACTGGTGCAAGATATTTTGTGGTCGTTCAATGGGCCCAGCTACCAATTGCGGATAAAACATCACATATAAAGCATAAATACCAAAATGCCTTTCTGCTTTCTGATTGCCTCTGTACACTTCAATGGTGTAACTCATGGCTTGAAATGTGTGAAATGACAAACCAATCGGCAATAAAATGGATAAATTAGGAATCGAATTCTGATAACCAACGCTATTGAGCAATAATGAAAGGTTATCGTTTAAAAAATTGAAATATTTGAAAACGGCTAAAACCCCAATATTGGCAATCAAACTGATGATTAAATACTGTCTTCGCTTTGCCCCCTTAGTATTTTCAATGTAAATTCCAGCAAAATAATCTATGACAATAGTGAAACCCAGTATTAAAATGTAAATGGGTAAAAACGCCATGTAGAAATAACAACTCGCTCCCAGTAATAATTGCCACCGGTATTTGTGCGGCAACATGAAGTAAGCCGACGTAACAATTATAAAAAAGTAAACAAAATGAAGCGAATTAAAAAGCATATTCTAAAAATTCTGATAATGGGTTTTATGGCGCTTATTACTTATGCTCTTGTGAGATCTGACTAATGACTACTTGGTTTCTGACAACTAAAATGGTCTTTCACCAATTTTTTTTGCTGGGATACCGCCCCAAATTTCATACGCTGCGATGTGTTTATTCACCACCGAACCCGCCGCGACTATTGCCCCTTTTCCGATATGAACACCTTTCAAAACCACAACATTTGCACCCAACCAAACATCATCTTCTAAAGTTATCGGCGCACCCGTTGGCGTTTGCTCGCCGATGTATTTAATTCTGTTGTCATAACCGTGATTATGGTCTATAAATTTGCAACCAGAAGCAATGGCGCCATGATACCCGATTTTGAGACCGTGCGAAATATTGAACTCACAACCCGTCCCAATAAAAGTTTTATCATCAATCACAATCGCATACCCCTCAGTAAAAGGTCCATCATATTTAAAAAAGACGTTGTTTTCAATGGTGCACTCCTCCCCTATTTTCACTTTATGATACCACGTAAAATCAGACTTTCCAATCATCGTATTTTTCCCAATCGAAACGCCCATACTTTTCAGAAATAACTTATAAATAGATGATTTTACCTTTTTAAATAATCTAAATCTGAAAATAAATATAAGTTTTAGGAAAAATGCGCTCATGAAAATTGTATCAAGTATTGAGTATTTAGGTTGCCTTAATTTTGCTTTAATACTTTTCCAAAACCTCGATTTTTTGCTGCGATATACTATCCACTTCCATCAGCTTAAAAAACCGCTCAGCCGAAACCGCCCAAGTCAATGAATTTTCGTGAAATTGCCGTGCATTCTTACCCAATTCAGCACTTAAATTGTCTGAATCCAAACATAATTTTAAGGATTCATACACTGCTTGGCTGTTTCTAATATCGGTTAAAAGTATGTTTTCACCATTAATGAGCAACTGATTGTTCATATCTCCTTTTGCACCCACCACAGGAATGCCTAATGATAAAGCACAAGCCAATGAACCACTTTTATTACATGTACCTCCCTCCCCTTCTTCGCTCACCAAATCGGGCATAAAAAAAACGTCGCCCAAGCTTAGGTGATTGTAAATCTGCTCGGCAATCATTTCACCAACGTATTGAATATAATTTCTACTTTTTAAAATGACTGAAGGGGTAGAGTTTTTACCGCATAACAACCATTTTAGATTGGGATAATCCTTAACTAAAGCATCAAAAACAGGCAAAAAAGATGAAATATCTCGATTACCAAACGTGCAAATGACCTTGGCTTCTTTTGTGATTTGATATTGGCTTTTTAGGTTTTCTTTTACCGCATGACTGACTTCGATGGGTAAAATGTTGGAAGCAATGGGTATAATTGCTTTTTTACTGAGGGGTATATCTTTTAAGTTATTGCTGTAAAAATCAATGCTTGTCGCTATTTTTTCGGACAAGTTGGCTATTTTGTAGGCTATTTTACCTTGTAAAAAAGACATTATTTGGGTTTTGAATGCCCGTTCAGGTCTAATTTTTACTTCATGAAAAACAGTTAAAATAGGTATATTCAACCTTGAAATATCATTGTACAATTTCACCAGCTTTAATGGCAATCCTTTAGGGTGGTAAGCGTGTGGCACGTATTGAACAATAAACCAATCTGGTTGAATTTTTTTAACAAGTTGAATTATCGAATGTACTCCCTCAGTACCTAATGCTCTGCAATTTTTTACAATTGGAAAAACCGCCATATTACCCGACTGTTCAGTATTTTGATCATCCGAACAGATAACACTAACTTCTACACTGTGCTTTGACATTTCGTGAGCCAGATGATAAGTATGGTCACCTACTCCGCAAATAGTCGGTGGATAATTGGACGTTAAAAAAACAACTTTCACTTTAAATCTGATAATTAAATGAAGTAGTGTAAAGCCGTTT
>JANPHO010000560.1:0-2175 GCA_031424515.1 Saprospiraceae bacterium | reverse complement strand
AAAGCAAGCCCCCCACCCCCCAGAGGGGGAGCAAAACGGAGAACTCCCCCTTTGGGGGGTGGGGGGCTATAACCCCTCAGTATTCGTGACTACGCAACAGCTTGACAACCAAATAATTATAAAAGTAAAAGACAACGGAATAGGTATGCCCAAAAGCGTAAGAGCTAAAGTTTTCCAACCCTTTTTTACCACCAAACCCACAGGGCAAGGCACAGGCTTAGGGCTTTCACTCGCTTATGATATTGTGACAAAAGGGCATGGCGGGACTTTGGAAGTGATTTCAACTGAGGGGGTAGGCTCGGAGTTCATAATTAGTTTACCTATAAAAACCAATTAAAAATGAAGATTTTAATATTAATCTTTCTATTCACACTCACTTGCAGCTTTGACTTTGCTCAATCGCTACTTGACATTGATAGTTTAAAACACGAATTGGCTATTGCCAAGCAAGACACAAGTCGTGTGCAGTTGTTGGTTTTAATATCTTACAATTACAGAACTGGGAATGTTGATTCATCGCTCTATTATGGACAAAAAGCTATGGACTTGGCATCTAAAATCGATTTTCTAAATGGGAAAATACAAGCAATGAACCGAATTGCACTCTCCTATCGTATTTCAGGTAATTTATCAAAGGCATTAGAATTGTCATTCAGATCTTTACAAATTGCTGAAAATCATCTATTCGAAGAAGAAGTTATAGAAGCATTAACTAATATTGGTAGTCTATATTCTGAGCTTGGAGATTATTCAAAAGCATTAAATTATTTTAAAAAAGCGGAATCAATAATAGAAAAAACAAACCGAACAGCAAATGTGGGTTATTGTTTTAATCTTATGAACATTGGAAACCAATTTGTTACCAACCACTTAGATTCAGCAGAGTACTATTTTCAAAAATCATTACAGGCATATCAAAAAAATAAGATTAGAGTTCATCCGGGACTGTATGAGAAATTAGGAAATGTTCAATTTAAAATAGGCAATATGCCCCTTGCTTTGAGTTATTATGAAAAAAGCATACAAGCTCTAAATAAAACCAATAATCACCATTATTCGTCAGACATATTTCTTGCATTGTCAAAATACTATTATAAAGTAAACCAACCCGATTCATGTCTATATTATGCCCAAAAAGCGCTCGATGAAGCACAATTAATTTCATCTAAAAACAAAAGGATTATTTGGGCGGCTACGCATTTGTCAAATATCTATGAAAAAACCAACACCGATGAAGCTTTTCGCTATTATAAAATAGCTGTTGAAACCAAAGATAGTATATATGGATCAAGCAGCCTTGAAGCCATCCAAACCATTGTGTTACAAGAAGAAGAACGGAAAAAGGAAATTGAAGACAATCATATCAAGTATCAAAATCAACTAAAACAGTATGGTTTATTAGCGGGATTGGCATTTTTTTTAATTATTTCAATCATTTTTTATCGTAATAATCAAAACGAAAAAAAAGCGAAACAAATACTTCAAGAAAAAAATGAAGAAATCAATCAGAAAAGCAAACTGTTAGAAAATTCACTTGAAACCCTCAAATCCACCCAAGCCCAACTCATCCAATCCGAAAAACTCGCCTCCCTCGGTGAACTCACGGCAGGCATCGCCCATGAAATACAGAATCCCTTGAATTTTGTCAATAACTTCTCGGAATTGAGCGTGGATTTGGTAAAGGATTTAAAAGAAGAAATAGAAAAAAGCCCCCTAACCCCCAAAGGGGGAATTATAATAGAGGATAAAGCCTATTTTGATGAATTATTCGATGATTTAAGTCAAAATCAAGAGAAAATAAACCACCACGGCAAACGAGCAAGCAGCATTGTAAAAGGAATGCTTGAACATTCTCGTGCGAGTACAGGTGTGAGAGAATTAACCGATATTAATAAATTGGCGGATGAATATTTGCGGTTGTCATATCATGGTTTGAGAGCCAAAGACAATTCTTTTAATGCAGATTTTTCAACAGATTTTGATGAAAACTTGCCTAAAATCGAAGTTATTCCACAAGATATTGGGCGGGTGTTGTTGAATTTGATTAATAATGCGTTTTATGCTGTAAATGAACGTGCTCATCAAATACGTTCGGGGAACTTTCAAAGTTCCCCGAACGTGGCGGCAAGCGAGACTTATACCCCCTCAGTATTTGTATCTACAGAACAGATTGAT
>JANPHO010000559.1:0-5189 GCA_031424515.1 Saprospiraceae bacterium | reverse complement strand
TTAAATTCCACCTATTATTTTGTTTTGCCCACTAAAAAAATTATGCTTATTTTGTGAAAAATACCAGTGAAAATAATGAAAATAAAACTACACTTCTGTGCCTTATTGGCTTTTTTAACCATTACTTCCGCATTCGCTCAGGATGCACTTTTTAAATCCATTCCATATTTAAAAGGTATTCAAATAAAAAGCATGTCGCAAGACCCTCTTGGTTACGTATGGTTTGCAACAGATAACGGCTTGTACCGTTACGACGGATACGAGACAAAACGGTATTTGATAGATGATAACCGGTCTTCTGACAATAGTATCCAAACGGTTTATGCTGATAATAGTGGATTGATATGGTTTTCTTCCATCTTCTCTGGACTGCATTGTTTAGACCCTAAAACAGGAGCTTTTAAGCATTTCTCAAACAACCCAAAAGATATCAACAGCTTGAGTTCCACTTCTATTAACAGCATTTTAAAGGATAAAAAGGGCATTTTGTGGGTTGGTACATCCGGCGGGTTGAATCGTTTGGAGGACATAAATACTGGCAAATTCACCCGATTTCAGCACGAAAATAATAGCCCGTACAGCTTAAGTAATGATGAAGTTAATGTTTTATACGAAGATAAAAAAGGCATTTTATGGTTAGGAACTAAAGGTGGACTCAACCGTTTTGACCCCGCGAATGGACAGTTTAAAAAATACGCCCATGAAACGAATAACCCTAATTCTCTAATTAATGATAATGTAAAAGCAATATTTGAGGATAGCAAAGGTACTTTTTGGGTCAGTACTGAGGGGGATGGTTTGCATTTTATGGATAGAGCCAAAGGTTTATTTCAAAGGCTTATTTATGACCCTCGGCAACCCAATAAGCTCAGTGGCCCGCCTTTGATAGCGGGTAGGAATTATACGGATGTCAAAGCATTTATAAAGGAAGACGGGGCAAGAAGAATATGGATAGGCAATGACTTGGGTATTTGCTTTTTCAATTATAAAACGGGAAAAACAATCTACTTTGACATTGAAAAGAATTATAACAATAGTGAAATATCCACGGCTTTTATTTCAAGGGATTCCTTACTTTGGATATCCACCAAAGATAGTCTTTATCAATTTGATCCTTACTTCAAGAAACTGGTTTTCAAAGCCACTAATTTGCCCATCAGTGGTATGCAGAGAGAATCGTCGGATGTCACCTGGTTTTTGAGTGGTACTGAGCTGATTCGAAGTGATTCTAAAACTG
This sequence comes from Saprospiraceae bacterium, assembly GCA_031424515.1. Classification (GTDB taxonomy): domain Bacteria; phylum Bacteroidota; class Bacteroidia; order Chitinophagales; family Saprospiraceae; genus JAAFJT01. The sequence continues at coordinate 3,952 of JANPHO010000559.1, read as the reverse complement.
GGGCAATCAAAGCATATTCCCACAATCCAAATAATCCTAAAAGTCTCAGCCCTTTTTCAAAAGGTGGTTACTTGAATAAGCAATTTTCAGTTGGTAAAAAAAATAAAATCTGGATTGGTACTAATGCCGAGGGTTTGGATTGTTTTGATAAACAAACTGAATTGGTTACCCATTTGAGGCATGATGCCAATAATACGAACAGTATTATATCCAATTACGTTGATTTTGTGCATGAAGATGGTGATAATTTATGGATTGGCACTGAAAAAGGTTTGGACTTACTCCTTTTAAATACGGGTAAAATTGTCCATTTCCAAAGCATTGGCGATTCTCTCAATTCCAATAATGTATCTATTTCCGCTGTTTTTACCGAAAATAAAGATAAAGTATGGATTGGTGCCAATGGTGGCTTGACTCAACTCAACCCATTTACGGGTAAAATAAAAAATTATTTAAAAGGTATCCCCATCAATTGTATTTTGAAAGACGCTTTTGGGATTATTTGGTTGGGCACTGACTTTGGGCTTTACCAATATGACGCGGTTGCGGATAAATTTAGCCTTTTTAAGGTGCCGTATAAACAGACAATATCGGATAGAGTGGATGATGTTCAAGAGGATGAACGTAAAAACCTTTGGATAGGATCAAATTCCACCATTTTTAAGATTAATCCCACTCGAGATTTTATTAAAATTTTGGATACCGACAACGGCACAATTACCAGTAATACTTATGTTACAAACAGTAAAATACTTTTTGTAAAGGGCAAAGGATATTATGCCATCAATGAAGGAGATGTGAGGGGCAACCCGTTCGCTCCTCAAATCAGCATCAGCGACCTCCAAATAGTTGGTAAGCTATCGAATAACGGTGGGGGCTCCCGCAGTCCCTTTTCTGTAGAGAGGGAATTGATATTGAAATACAATGAAAATGTTTTTTCTTTTAATATAAACGCCATTCACTACTCCAATCCAGCGGATAATCGAGTACTTTTTAAACTCGAAAATTATGACCCCGATTGGCGACCCACTGATGGTGAAAAAAGAGCATCTTATATCAATGTGCCCCCAGGAGAATACCTGTTTCAGGTCAAGGCTTTTAATAGTTCGGGCGTGTGGTTGGAGGAGAAATATCTCATTATCATCACACCACCGTGGTGGAAGACGGTTTGGGCTTATTTGTTTTATGCAGTGGCTTTATTGCTTTCTATAAGAGTCTATTCTCATTATCGCTCCCAAAAATTAAAAGAAGAAAACATGCTTTTGGAAGAGAAAGTAGTACTAAGAACCAATGAATTGGCTCAAAAATCCACTGAATTAGAGAAATCTTTGACCGACCTCAAAGCTACCCAAGCGCAACTCATCCAATCCGAAAAACTCGCATCCCTCGGTGAACTTACCGCAGGCATCGCTCAAGAAATACAAAACCCCTTGAATTTTGTCAATAACTTCTCCGAACTGAGCGTGGATTTAATAAAAGAGATACAAGAAGAAAGACAAAAGACAAAAGAAAACCGAGATGAAGAATTAGAAAATGAGTTATTGGCTGATTTATCCTCAAACCAAGAGAAAATAAACCACCATGGCAAACGAGCCAGTAATATCGTGAAAGGAATGCTCGAACACTCCCGCGCCAGTACGGGGGCAAAAGAACCAACCGATATCAACGCCATTATCAAAGAAACCCTACCCCTCAGTTATAATGCCATGCGCGCCAAAGACAAAGGCTTTGAGGCTGAATATAACATCAATATAGATGAAAAAATCGATAAAATAGAAGTTATTCCGCAAGATATAGCGCGGGTATTAATCAACCTTTTTAGTAATGCTTTTTATGCCGTTAATCAAAAAAAACAAGTCGCTGATAGTTTGCCCCTTTCAGAAAAGTACATTCCCTCCACGCCTTCATCGTGGTCTCCGACAGTATCCGTCACCACAAAACGCTTGAGAAACAGCATTGAAATTCGCATAAAAGACAACGGCACTGGTATGCCCGAAGGCGTGCGCGCCAAAGTCTTTCAACCATTTTTCACCACTAAACCAACGGGGCAAGGCACAGGTTTAGGGCTTTCGTTGGCGTATGATATTGTGACGAAAGGACATGGTGGCAGTTTGGAAGTGGAAAGTACTGAGGGGGTCGGTTCGGAGTTTATCATTACTTTACCTTTTAAAACCAATGGATGATGAAGACTTTAATATTAGCCTTTTTATTCATACTCAATTATTGCCTTGGCTTTGCTCAAAACCGACAAATAACAGACAGCTTAAAACATGAATTGGCAATTGCACAACATGATACGAGCCGAGCGCAGATTTTGTCAAGTTTAGGTAGCATCTATCGTGAAGGCAATTTAGATACTTCCATATTATATGGACAGCAAGCCTTGAATTTAGCCCAAAAAATAAATTATCCGAGAGGGAAAGCAAAGGCTTTAAATACTTTGGGTTTTACATATCGGTTGTTGGGTAATATTCCCAAATCGTTGGAATTACAATTGAAAGGCTTGCAAATTGCGGAAGAGAATCAATTGAGTTATGAAGTCGTTCAATGTTTGAGAGGGATTGGGGTCGTCTATTATGCCGAATTAAATGACTATCCTAAAGCAATATTTTATCTTCAACGAGCAGAGCAAGTTCATGAAACAATTCAAAATGATGAAAATGATGAATGGCAGGTCTATTTGAATCTCGGAAATACCTATAAAAGTAACAATCAGCTGGACTCCTCTCTATTCTATTTCCAAAAAGCAAGAAATATTTTACCCAAAAGTCAACCAGTTCTGAATAGTTTCCTTAGAGCTTTCGGCGACCTTCAATTTCGGCTGGGAAACCACCAAAAGGCGTTAGAATATCTACATGAAAGCATTCCAGTCCTTAAAGAAAAAGGAACCGTTCGCGGAAGAATTGAAGCATACAACACACTTGCTCGCTTTTTCAAAGAATTGAATCAGTCCGATTCTTGTATTTATTATGCCAAACTTGGGCTTGCCGAAGCACAACTTATTGACTATAAAAGAGCAGTTCTAAATGCCAGTTCGCTTTTAGCAGAAGTATATGAATCAAAAGACATAAAAAAATCCCATAAATATCTTAAAATCGAAAAATCCACCAGTGACGAACTATATGGTATCACAAAAGTACAAGAATTGCAAAAAATAGTGTTTGAAGAACAAGAACGCCAACGTAAAATTGAAGCCGAGCAGATAGCTTATCAAAATAGATTAAAACAATATGCGTTATTGGCTGGATTAGGCATCATGTTTTTAATCGGTTTTATCCTCTATCGCAACAATCAGCAAAAACAAAAAGCCAATGCTGTTCTAGAAAAAACCCTTTCTACCCTTAAATCCACCCAAGCCCAACTCATCCAATCCGAAAAACTCGCTTCCCTCGGCGAACTTACCGCAGGCATCGCCCATGAGATACAAAACCCCTTGAATTTTGTCAATAACTTCTCGGAATTGAGTGTGGATTTAATAAAAGAGATTAAAGAAGAAAGATTAAAGACAAAAGACAATCGAGATGAAGCTTATGAAAATGAATTACTTGATGATTTAAGTCAAAATCAAGAGAAAATTAATCATCATGGCAAGCGAGCAAGCAGCATTGTAAAAGGGATGCTCGAACACTCGCGGGCGAGTACAGGTGTGAAGGAATTGACCGATATTAATAAATTGGCGGATGAATATTTGCGCTTGGCTTATCACGGCTTACGAGCGAAGGATAAAGATTTTAATGCTGATTTTAAAACAGATTTTGATAAAAACTTGCCTAAAATCGAAGTCATTCCACAAGATATTGGAAGGGTTTTATTGAATTTGATTAATAATGCGTTTTATGCTGTAAATGAACGTGCTCATCAAATACGTTCGGGGAACTTTCAAAGTTCCCCGAACGTGGCGGCAAGCGAGACTTATACCCCCTCAGTATTTGTATCTACAGAACAGATTGAT
>JANPHO010000558.1:0-11894 GCA_031424515.1 Saprospiraceae bacterium | reverse complement strand
ATTAATCAGAAGAATTTTATTGAAAATAGTTAAAATCTACCTTAAATCCGTGCCACCGTTTGAAACGGTGACACGAGTTTATACAAAAAATCTAAAGTGCCAAAGTAGAATTAAGTCTATTTTTTTATGAAATTAAAATTTTATCTATTCGAATTCCATCCCTGTCAACTATTTCTATTTTTCGGTCATTATATTTAAATGAGAGCCCTACTTCAGGCAATGTATCCAATTCATTTAAAATAAAACCCGCTACAGTGTGGTAATTGCCCTCATCCAATGGTAAAAAATCTTCGGATAGATAGTCATTTAAGACTTTAATAGTCACCGAACCGTTAACCAATAACGAATTATCATCTCTTTTTACTATCTCTGGTTGGTCATCTTCGTCAATTTCGGGTAAATCACCTACAATGGGCTCTATTAAATCTTGAAGAGTTACGATGCCTTCCATCATACCATATTCATCTATCACAACGCCCATGTATTGTTTTTGTTGACGGAATATTTGAAGAATATCAATGGAGTATTTGTTTTCAGGAATATAAATAGGCTCTTTTAAAATGTCTTGAAATTGAAAACTGGGGTTATCCTTATTTTCAAAGAAATCTTTAACGGATATTACCCCTAATACTTTGTCAATCTCACCATTACAAACCAGAAACTTAGAGCGATTGCTGGCTCGAATGTCTTTTTCAATATTGTTTAGGCTTTCATTGATATTGAGCCAATCGACATCAGTGCGGCGGGTCATGAGGCTACGGGCTTTGTGTGCCGTGAAAGTGAAGACATTTTGATGCAATTCACTCTCTTCCTTTTCTAAAAGCCCTTGTTTACCAGCTGTTTTAATCATAAAACGGATTTCCTCTTCGGTGATATTTTCCTCGCCCGGATCTTTAATGCCAAAAATGCGATTAAATAAATTGGTAGAAACCGATAAAAGCCACACGAATGGGTACATTATTTTAGTGAAAATACTTATGACTGGGGCGACCATTAAAGCAATGCGCTCAGGATTGCGCATGGAAATGGTTTTAGGTATCAATTCGCCTATGACAATTGAAAAATAAGTAATCAAACCAATGACAGCCACATAAGCCAATTGCGGCGCGTAGGGTTTAAGGCTTTCAAACTTTTCAATTACGGGTTGCACATCGTTCACTAATGTAGCACCACCATAAACACCCGAAACAATACCAATTAGAGTAATACCAACTTGAACGGAGGATAAAAAATCTTCTGGACTTTTGAGTAAATCAAGGACAATTTGTGCCGAGTGGTGTCCTCTTTGAGCTTTTTGTTCAATGCGTTGTCTTTTTACAGATACAAGCGCAATTTCTGAAAGGGCGAAAAAACCATTAATGAGGGTAAGTATAAAAATGACTAATATTTCCAATGTATCGTTTTTAATTTAAAATGCAAATGTAATTCATTTTCAAGGATTAATTTATATCTCTTAAAACGGATTAATGTTTTAGTCTATAAATGAGTCCGATTTTATTGAATTTACTGAGGGGTCAGATTTTTAAAAACAAAAACGGCTGCTTGAATTCCTTCAAACAGCCGTTTTACTACATATATTATTGAAAATATTGAAGGGTATTATTCCTCCGTTGGTTCTACGCTGCTTTCTTCTGTAGAAGTTTCAGCAGTATCACCATTTTCAGAATTGGCAATGATTTCACCGTTTTCATTTAATTCAACAGCCGCATCTTCCTCTTCATTTGCGGCATCACGAATCAATGCAACGTCTGCAATTTCTTCGCCGTCATCGAGGCGAATGACTCGGACTCCTTGTGTGGCACGTCCCATGATACGAATATCGGCGGCTGACATACGGATTGTGATACCATCTTTAGTGGTGATAATCAAATCATCGGCATCACTTACGCTTTTTATTGAAACGACTTTACCTGTTTTATCCGTAATACTCATGGTTGTTACACCACGTCCACCACGATTGACTAAGCGATATTCGTCCACTTCTGAACGTTTTCCGTAGCCATTTTCGGAAATGACAAGTACTGATACTGAGGGGTCATCCTTCGCAACGGCAATCATGCCAGTTACGTAGTCTGCGCCATCTTCATCAATTTCAAGTCCGGCTACACCTTCTGCGGCACGTCCCATTGGACGAACCCGACTTTCATCGAAGCGGATTGTGCGTCCGTTGCGGTTAGCGATAAGGATTTGGTTGTTGCCATTGGTTAATTTAGCTTCTACCAATTGGTCATTTTCACGGATTTCAATGGCAATGATACCGCCATTACGAGGACGCGAGAATGCATCAATTGCCGTCTTTTTAATCAAACCATTTTTAGTACAGAATAAAATGAAGTGGTTTTTCATGAATTCCTCATCATTCAAATCCTTGATTTTGATGTAAGCTTTTACATTATCATCGCTTGGCATCGAGAGGATATTCTGAATTACTCGACCTGCCGAGTTTTTCGATCCTTCTGGTATTTCATAAGCCCGTAGCCAGTAACATTTACCTCTTTCAGTAAAGAATAAGAGATAATCGTGTGAATTGGCGATGAACATGTGCTCTACAAAGTCCTCATTTCGGGTTTTTGAACCACGAGAGCCTCTGCCACCACGGTTTTGAGCCTTGAATTCACTGACCGCAGTCCTTTTGATATAGCCCAAATGTGAAATTGTTACCACCATTTCTTCCGCCGCTATGAGGTCTTCCATTAAAATGTCGCCATCTGCGTGGATTATTTCAGTGCGGCGAGGGTCACCATAACGGTCTCTGATTTCAGTTAATTCCGTCTTGATGATTCCGCGTTGTAACTCGTCACTCGCTAAAATAGAGTTGAGGTGATTGATTGTTTTTTTCAATTCATCATACTCATTTTTAACTTTATCTCTTTCAAGACCAGTTAAACGTTGCAAGCGCATCTCCAAAATAGCTTTGGCTTGAGCATCGCTGAGTTGGTATGTTTTAACGAGAGCCCCCCCCTCAGTATAAACTCCAATAATTTCAGCCGTATTGTCGCCAAGGTTATAAGTTGAAGTTGTCAACGTAGTGTGAGCCTCATCTGGCGTTTTTGATGCACGGATTTGGTCAATAATTCTGTCCATATCATCCATCGCTACCAATAAGCCTTCAAGGATGTGCGCTCTATCTTCTGCCTTGCGAAGTTCAAATTTGGTACGACGAATGATAACTTCAATGCGGAATTTGATGAATTCTTCAAGGATTTCTTTCAAATTCAAGGTCATAGGACGACCTCTCACCAATACCACATTGTTAATACCAAATGACGATTGAAGCGGTGTTAGCTTATATAATTGATTCAGCACGACATTAGCCGCCGCATCTCTCTTGAGCTCTATCACTAAGCGTACACCTTCTTTATTGGTCTCATTCCGTACTTCTGAAATGCCTTCTAAGCGTTTTTCTACGGCTAATTCTTCAATTTTGAGGTGAAGATTGGCAGGGTTCACTTGGTAAGGAACTTCTGTGACGACAATGATTTCTCTATTTGCTTGAGTTTGAATTTCTGCTTTACCGCGCACGACGACACGACCACGACCTGTTTCATATCCCTCACGAACACCAGCAGTACCATATATGATACCACCCGTTGGGAAGTCAGGTGCTTTGATGTAGTCCATCAATTCCAGTACCGTAATAGCTGGGTTGTCTATCATGGCGATAGTGCCATTTACTACTTCTACCAGATTGTGAGGAAGCATTTTGGTAGCCATACCTACTGCAATACCTTCTGCTCCATTCACCAATAAGTTTGGGAATTTTGCTGGTAAAACACCCGGTTCTTCTATTGTATCGTCATAATTGAGGTGAAAATCAACGGTATCTTTATCAATATCACCCAATAATTCATCGCTCAAACGGCGCAAACGCGCCTCAGTATAACGCATAGCTGCTGCACTATCACCTTCAATAGAGCCAAAGTTGCCTTGTCCATCAATGAGTGGGTAACGCAATGACCAATCTTGAGCCATACGCACAAGTGTATCATACACGGAAGCATCACCATGCGGGTGGTATTTACCGAGTACATCACCTACAATACGAGCCGATTTTTTATGCGATTTGTTATAAGCGACGCCAATTTCATTCATCCCAAATAGAACGCGGCGGTGAACAGGTTTCAAACCATCCCTTACGTCGGGCAATGCTCTCGAAACAATAACAGACATTGAATAATCAATGTAAGCCGATTTCATGTGGTCTTCAATATTGACCTGAACGATTTTTGAGTTAGACATTAAAACGTGTTATTTTTTATATTAAAAGACTAACCTTTTAAGTAGTTTGGCTAAAATAAACCTGCCTACCGGCAGGCAGGCACTGCAATCTTTTAAGTCGGTTCTATAAAATGTAAAAAATACTCCGCTCTGCTACGTACTTTTTACATTTTATAGCCCGACGATAGCAGCGTTTATTTCTTTACGCTTACTTACTTAAAAAAGCTGACAAAGATACTCAAAAACACATAAATTAAGGCATAATGTGGATAACTTTTTCTGAACGGGTTCATTCCTTTCGGTTTTAAAAAAACAATAGGAAATGAAGATATTTAAGGGGTTTTATCGTGTTTTTTGCCAGTCACAGGAAAGGTTTCAAATTTTATTTTTTACAGTCTCTGGGTTATGGTTAGTTTTTGAGGTTTTTTTTTAAATAATTGTAAAAAAAAGTCAGAATAACTTATAAAACTGGAAGAATTAGGCAGGTAATTAAGTTATTTTATGGTGCTTTTTTATATAATAATTAGATATTTTATGAATTGATTATCAACTATTTACGATTTTGATATTGGTGATATATGAGATTTTATTTCTGTCACTTTTATTTAAATAAAAACATGAAAATCAATATAAGTAGCACTTAATTTGAACTATAAATGATGTGATAAGTGATTATCACAAATTTAACGAATCTTAAAATTTAGAAACCATTGTAACTCGCTCAACCAAAAGTTGGTATCAACCGATAATCAACTCTTTCCAGCTTGCAGACAGTAAGGATATTTTAAGAGACGGATATTGAAGTGTATTCTTAATCCTTAATTGATTCATATTTTTTAACAAAATCTTGCAAGAAGATGAAAAACTCAATCAAAAATTTGAAAGCTGTATTTTCAGCAACTGAAAAACTCTCTACTAAAGAGCTATGCCATGTAAAAGGTGGTGGTGAAGATTTGCGTAGGCCTACTGCGGTAGCTTCTACAACGACTACTACAACCACAACAACTTTAACGGTGGCTGCTAAAATCTAAAATATAGATTTTAAAAATACACAATGGAATTTCAGAATGTAATGTTTTGGAGTTCCATTTTTTTTTGAAAAATTGACAGGAAACGTCTATAAATTGAGTTTATACTGAGGGGGTATTGGGTCATAAAAAAAGGGCTCTTGTTTTTAAGCAAGAGCCTTTTTCATGGATTAAAATGCGGCTAAAATTACTAAATTAGCTATTTTTTACAGCGATAATCTGCTTGTTTTCTTTACTATCAGCATCAATAATAACATCATTTTTAGTCAAATTCCCACTTTGAACTTTAGTAAAAAGGTGCTTATATTTCAAAAATTTCATCTCAAAATATTCATAACTCAGTGCTGAAAATATGAATGTGAGGACGAAAGTGACGCAATAATAAACGGTATTTGACAATACATCATCCAATTGTGGATTAAAATATCGAGCCACGTGCAAACCACAAATAATGGCAATATTATGCCACATATATATTGAATAAGATATTTTACCGAGATAATCCAACACTTTATTCTCCAAACTTGCTAAACAATTGGGATTGGCAGCAAAGTTTAGGATGATGATAATGAATAAAAAGGAATAAAATTCGTGGTTGATATACGGTATTTCCACGCCAAAAAACATCATTCCGAGAACTAAGCCTGTCGACACTATTTGAGCAAAAGATGAAAAAACAGGTTTTAAAATAGCCCATTTCTTAGTGTAAAGATAGTATGCACCTATTCCACCTATCGCCATACAGCCAATCCTAAGCATGGCGAAGAATTTATAGACGAAAGTGATGGCTTTTGTTGCGCTGGATGTCTGGCTTATGTCTTCTGAATGGTCAGCAAATTGATATAAAATATTGGTCAGAATCAATAGCCCAAAGACTATAGTGAACAATACTTTTAAATAATTAGCTGACTTTTTGACTATCCAAGGCCAGATAAGGTAAAACTGTTCCTCAATACCTATACTCCAAGTCTGGGCAATGTAGGGCATATATGCATAGAGGTTTGAAACCACATTGGGGAAAAGGATTAGATAGAAAAAGGTCTTTAATCCAAAACGGTATTGTACCCCCTCAGTATAAATGGGTATTTTAAAGAAATCTATATGCGGCAGAACAAATAGACCCAATATGATTAATAAGTAGTAAAGGGGCCATATCCTTAAAATACGCCTAACGTAAAACTCCTTAGCGAAGACTGTCCCAAACCGCTCTTTTTCAGCCAATAATAAGTATGTAATCAGGAAACCGCTGAGTGTAAAGAAGAGAGTCACACCCAATTCTCCAACTATTTTGATGAAATGCCATTTATAAAATAGGCTGGGTAGTCCAAAAAAAAGCTTGATTTGCTCCAAATGATGTACAATAACCACAAATGCAGCGATGAACCGAAGACCATTTAAACTTGGAAAATAAATTTTTGTAGCTTTTCCGCTCATGGGCGAAGTCATTTTCTCTTTAGTATTGAATAAAAACGGAGGGCGTTTAATCCGCAAAGATATATCAATATGGGTAGTATGTCAAATTTTTAAAAAATACGATGGTTAAAGCATTAAAATTTGGATTATATGAATGATAATCAATTACTTATTGGCATCCATTTAATGTTTTGTAATTAGTGATTTTATAAAATTTGCACTTGTCTAACCCGTTGAATTGCAAATTTAATTTCATAAAAGGCCATAGATTTTAATTTTTATTGATAAAATTATTGTAGAAATAGTTATTTAAATTACTTTTGTCCGAATTATATTACGTTTGGTCTAATAATAGTTGCATCAAATTTTAATCAAATATTTTACTAACTAACGAAAATTTACTTTTTGTATGAAAAAAAGGTTACAAAAACTGACACTGTTAACACTGTTAACTTTACTCAGCGTAAGCGCATGGGCGCAAACAAACTTAAAAGGAACGGTTAAAGACGGTAGTGAAGGATTACCGGGTGTTTCAGTAGTAGTAGTGGGTACTACTAAAGGTACACTTACTAACGCAGATGGCACTTATTCTTTGGCTTTAACCAAAGGTACTTACCAAATCAGCTTTTCATTCATTGGATATGCTGCTCAAACTCAATCAGTGACTATTGGTGATTCTGATGTTACTCTTGATGTTAATTTGAGTTCTTCAGATAACGTTTTGGATGCGGTGGTTATCTCTACTGGTAGCCGCAACACGCAGCGGACCATATTGGATTCACCACTTCCTATCGATATTATAGGGGCAAAAGATTTGGCTTCTACTGGTCAAACATCTTTTGATAAGGCTTTACAATATCGTGTACCGTCATTTAATACAGTAATACGCCTGTAAATGATGCAACTACATTGCTTGACCCTTGGGAAATCCGTAACATGGGACCAAGCCGTACCTTGATTTTGATCAATGGTAAGCGTAAAAATTTAAGCTCATTATTATACGTTCAGTTCTCTCCAGGTCGTGGTGAGACAGGTGTTGACCTTTCTGCAATCCCTCAAGATGCTATCAAGCGTGTAGAGATTTTGCGTGACGGTGCATCTGCTCAATATGGTTCGGATGCGATTGCGGGTGTAATGAACGTTATTTTGAAAGATAAATATGACTATTCTTCTATAACATTCAATGCGGGTACATCTACTTCAAAAGGTAATGCTGTGGCTACTAAATTACCAGGTGGTGGTTATGGTAGTAATTATGGTGTATCATTGAACAGTGGTTCAAACTTCGGTAAAGGTTTTGTGAATTATACAATTGCTTTAAATCAAGCTAACCCAACAGTTCGCTCTGGTATAATTGACGTACCTACTGAGATTGCTACTTTTGGAGATGGCAAAGGTGGTGCTCAAGACCAATTAATTAAAGCTTATTTGAAAGATTATCCAACAGGTAATAATGTCAACGGAACGGGTGAAATCAGTTCTGCCAAGTTCTTAATCAATGCAGGTATCCCTGTGGGCGACAAAGCGACAGTTTATGCTAACGCAGCTTATGTAGTTAAAAAAGTGAGCAGTTTCGCTAACTTCCGCACACCTTATTGGAGACAAGACCGTGGTCTACTTCACAGCCCAACTGACAATGGTGGTAAAAACTATTTAACTGCAGCAACTTTGGCTTACCCAAGCGATGGCGTAGATTTATACAAAGGTTATATTGGCTATGTACCTACTTTTGAAGGTGATTTGAATGACTATAATGCAACTGTTGGTGTTAAAAACGAAGTGAATGGTTGGAGTCATGATTTGAGTTTCACGGTTGGTGGCAACAAACAACTTTATACAGTTGACAACACAGTGAATCGTGGTTTAGGTTTGTCAAGTCCTACTCGTTTCAAGCCAGGTGGATTTGGATTCACTCATGCAGTGGGTAACTTAGACGTTTCTAAAGCCATTACAGACAAATTCAATCTTGCATTCGGTGCAGAAGCGCGTACTGAAACATATACAATTGTAGCAGGTGATACGGCTTCTTATAAAAGTGAAGGTTCTAACTCTTTCCCTGGTATTGATGCCGTGAATGCGGGTTCTAACTCTCGTTTCAACATTGGTGCGTATTTGGATTTGAGCTACGATTTCACTAAGGATTTCTTGATAAACGGTACAATTCGTACAGAAAAATATAGCGATTTTGGTAATGCAACGGTTTGGAAATTATCTTCTCGTTACAAATTAAATGAGGATAAAGTAGTTATCAGAGGTTCTGCTTCAAGTGGTTTCCGTGCACCATCTTTGCACCAAATCTATGCTCAATCAGTGCAAGCTGCTTTTGCGGGTGGTACTATTCAATTATCAGGTTTGTTCAACAACAGAAGTAAACAAGCAAGAGCTTTGGGTATTCCAAATTTGACGCCTGAAAAATCAACGAATATCACGCTTGGTGTAGGTTTAAACCCTACTAAAAACTTGAGTATTTCATTAGATTACTTCAGCATCAACGTTAAAGACCGTATTGTATATAGTTCTTCAATTACTACTGATGATAGATTATTAGCAAAACCAGCTACTGAATTAGGTCGCATTTTGAAAGGAACTGCAGTAGGTGTAGGTAATTTTGATTTAAAAAGTGTGCAGTTCTTTGTTAATGGTATTGAAACCAATACATCGGGATTAGATTATGTAGTTTCTTACAGAAATATTGACTTAGGTAGCGGAAAATTGAATCTAAATTTGGCGGGTAATTTCATCTTAAATAATGAAATAGTGGGAGCACCTACAGAACCAAAGCCTGTTAAAGATGCGGGTTCAAGTATTTTGAATACTCAAATTCGCTCACTTTTGACAGAAAGCCGTCCTAATTACAAATCAATTTTAGGTTTAGATTACAGCGTTGGCAAATGGGCTTTCAACTTGAATAATACTTTATTCGGTAAAACAGCTTTCCAAGATTTGGATAATGGCGGTGGCGACATGGAGAACTTGAAAGCTGAGTTCAAGCCAGCTGTAGTTACGGATTTAAGCATTGGTTATAACTTTAGCAGTAAAGTTTCTTTAACGCTAAACGCCAATAATATTCTTAATGTAGTTCCAAAATGGGATTTAGTGGCTTTGAATGCTAAAGGTGAAGCAGCAATCAAAGATCCAGCTAACAAGAGCTTAATTCGTGGTTTCTTAGGATTCAGTGGTCGTTATGACATCTTAGGTTATAACGGTTCTCAATTCAGCCAATTAGGTACTGTTTTGAATAGTCAATTGACTATCAAATTCTAATAAAACAAAACGAGTCTCTTTAAATTACAAGAACGGCTGCCTGTACACAGGCAGCCGTTTCTATTATAGTGCGGAACTCCAGTTCCGCTGTTACACAAGCATATATTTCTTTCTTTACGCCTACTTAAATACCTCTAAAAGTATAAAAATACTGAGGGGGGTAAAAAATATTTGTATAAAATGTTGAAAAGTAACAACTTGAACCAACCAAATTCAGAACTGCTGCGTATGTACTATTGAAGAGCTTTGAAACCGCTTTTCAAATTCCAAGGTTTAGTTAACGTTTTTTCATACATTCTAGTTTGAGGCACTTTGTATCTGCAAAGTGCTTTTTTTTATTTTAAATAAAAAAAGTGAAAAATATCCAATAGGCACTTTTCACTTTTCCCCCGAGTACTCGGGGTCACTTTTCACTTAAATTTACGCTCTAATCGCCTCCACTGGATCCATTTTTGAAGCTTGAAGAGCCGGGATGAAACCGGCTATTACACCAGCGATAACTGCCATAATGAGCGTAACAATCATATTATTGAATGAAACGTACATTTCAAAATCACTAATGGCTGAGAAACCTTTAAGCGTCAACCACACCAAAATCAAACCCATAACACCACCTATTACACAAAGTACGATTGATTCTATTAAAAACTCCAAGAGGATAACCCATTGCTTAGCACCCAGTGCTTTTTTAATGCCAATGACATTCGTCCGCTCTTTGACGGATACAAACATGATATTTGCCACGCTGAAAATACCCACTAATAGGGCAAACCCCCCAATCACGTACCCTGCACCGTTTAATGCAGAGAAAACAGCATTAATACCTTCTGAAAACATGGAAGAAGAATTAAGCGCAAAATTATTATCCTCACGCGGCTTGAGGAAGCGTAATTTGCGCATATTGATGACAATATCATCTTTCATTTGGGTTTCAGATACACCGTCATTAGCTTTTATTTGAAGATTGCCTGCCCACGCAAAATTAGATTTAGTATTCACCATCGCCCGCGCTAACTCAAATGAAATCATCACAGCATTATCGTAATTATACACTTTTATCAAGTCTTTTCCCGATTCTTTTAAAACACCTATGACAGTCATATCTCGACCATAAAGCTTTACCTCACGTCCAATGGGGTCTTTATCACCAAACAGCTCTTGTGCCACTTTATAGCCCAATATAACCCTATTCAAGCCCATGCTGTATTCGGTAGGTGAAAAGAAACGCCCCGCTTCGTATTCTAATTTGTGAAACTCGTCATATTCGCCCGTTATGGCTACGCACAAAGTTCTTTCAACACTATTATTACCATATTTTACGGTCTTCATACCCGTGAAAAAAGAGTAAGTGACCAGCTTCGCCGTGGTGAGATTTTCGGTTAAAGCTTTGTATTCTCTAAAACCAGGCACTGGGCGGCGGCTATATTTCCAATAATTTTGATTGGGGTCTTCGTTCCAAGGCATTTTTGAAACAAATACGACATCATTACCGAGTTTATCGAAACTTCGGCGCACATTATCTTCAAGCGAATTGATGGCACTTTTTACAGCTATTATACAGAATATGCCAATCATAATACCCAATAAGGATAAAAAACTGCGCAGCTTATTGGCTGTTAATTGTTGAAAAGCCTGTAAAAAACTTTCTTTTAAAACATACATAATGTCAGATTTATATTGTTCTCTAAAGCGGATACCCCTCAGTATTTTACTACAATTTACTACAAGTCACTCAAAAATAAAATAAACTTAAGGTATGCAAGAAACTTATAGATGAATGATGCGTTTTTATCTGCAAAACTGTTCAAAATTGTTTTATTTTTTTAAAAATAGGTAACGGAAACTCATCTAAGCAGTCTAATAAGTAGTTTGGCTAAAATAACCACTGCTATCTTTTTAAGTCGGCTCTAAAAAACATACAAAATTCTCCGCTCTGCTCCGCATTTTGTATATTTTTCAGCCCGACGATAG